>CAMKTW010000170.1 GCA_946415795.1 uncultured Bacteroidales bacterium | reverse complement strand
CGATTTTGGAAGAGGCCACTTCACCACCACCCTGGAAGGCTTCCATATGGACAACTGGGGTAACACCTTCTTCTTCATCGATTACGATTACAACGATCGTGATAATACCGGCAAGGTGTTCTCCCCCAACAACACCTATTTTGAGATTGCACGCTGCTTCAACTTCTGGCAGAACACAGCCGTGGCGCCCTTGTCACTGCAGATAGAGTACAACGGTGGTTTCGGCACCTGGGGCAATCTGGCCGGTGCCCCCGGAGAATACGGTGCATTCCCTGTAAACAGTGCGTTCCTCGCCGGTATCGACTGGTTCATCCACAGCGGCAACTTTAAGAACACCCTGAACCTGAAGTTACTCGCAAAGCACTTCGTAAACCTGCCCAGCAAAGTGCCTATGCAGTTCACCGCAGTTTGGGGCTGCCAGGACCTTTTCACACTTCCCGGCCTCCGTTTCAGCGGCTTCGCAGATTTCTGGTGCGAGGGCAGCAATCTGGTAATCCTCTCCGAGCCTCAGCTCTGGTATCAGATCGGCCACCTCTTCGGATGTGACAATTTCAACATCGGCGGCGAGGTTGAGCTCAGCTATAATTTTGCAGGTATGCAGGGCTTCCATGTAATGCCTTGCGCAGGTGCCAAGTGGGTATTCTAATTGTTAATCATACAGATTATGAGTTTTCTGACTAAAGCTTTAGGTTTCGACGTCAAGAAGCACAACGTGCGCACCGAGATAGTGGCAGGTATCACCACTTTCCTCACAATGGCGTACATCCTTGCCGTCAATCCCGGTATTTTCTCGGCTCTGCCCGGAATGCCTCAGGGGTCAGTGTTCACCGCCACCGCCCTGGCCGCTATCATCGGTACCCTGGTGATGGCCTTTTATGCAAAGAAGCCATTCGGACTGGCTCCCGGTATGGGCCTGAATGCGTTCTTCGTATATACAGTCTGTCTCACTATGGGCTACAGCTGGCAGTTTGCTCTGACCGCAGTGTTCATAGAGGGTATCGTTTTCATCATCCTCACTGTTACCAAAGTCCGGTCCTGGCTGGTTGATGCTATCCCCGGAACCCTCAAGAAAGCCATAGGTGCCGGTATCGGCCTGTTTATCGCTTTCATAGGTCTGCAGAACGCGGGCATCATCGTCAATAGCGACGCCACACTGGTAACCCTAGGTGATATCACCCACGGCAAGGCTTTGCTTGGCTTGATCGGTCTGGCAATTACCGCCAGCCTGGTTATGGCAAAGATCCGCGGAGGCATGCTTATCGGTATCCTCGCTACGGCAGCTCTCGGCCTCATCATCAAGGATCCCGAGACCGGTGCGGCCATCACCACTCTGCCTTCTGCGGTAATGTCCCTGCCTGCAAGTGTCGATCCCATCTTCTGCAAGTTCGAGTGGCATCAGATATTCACTCTCGATATGCTGGTTGTTGTCTTTACCTTCCTCTTTATTGATATGTTTGATACTATGGGTACGCTGATTGGCGTATGCCAGGGTACAGAACTTGGAGAGAAGGAGAAGATTGACGGCCTTGACAAGATGTTTATGTCCGATGCCGTGGCTACCGTTGCAGGTGCCTGCCTTGGTACTTCTACCACTACCACCTATGTAGAGAGCGCATCCGGCGTGGGCGAAGGCGGCCGTACCGGTCTTACCGCGTTGTCCATTGCCGTTTGCTTTGGCATCGCGCTGTTCTTCTCCCCGATATTCCTGGCCATCCCGGGTGCGGCAACCGCTCCGGCTCTGGTTATCGTGGGTGTTATGATGATGCACTCCATCAAGGTTATCCACTGGGAAGACTATGCAAAGAGCATCCCCGCATTCCTTACCATCATCCTCATGCCTCTGGCATATTCAATTTCCGACGGTATCCTTATCGGTGTGATTGCATACGTGGTTACCCACGCCATCAGCGGCAAGTTCAAAGATATATCCGTTACGATGTGGATACTTGCTGTCCTGTTCGTGTTGAGGTACATTTTCATATAAAATTTTACTCTCAGCTTGAAAGGCGGCGCAGCGATGTGCCGCCTTTTTTTGCGGGTTTTGAATAACCGCTTTGTTCTTGATTATCGAGATAAATGTTTATATTTGTGGTTAATTTGGCTGAAAAGATGAGAATCAAGGAAGGTTTTGTTTTGAGGACGATGCTCGGTGATCACGTCGTTGTAGGAGAGGGGCTCGCGCAGGTCGATTTCAATTGCCTGCTAACGCTCAATGCTACCGCTGCGTACCTGTGGGAAAGCGTAAATGGCAGGGATTTTACTAAAGAAGACCTTGCCGATCTGCTTGTGGGCAAGTACGGTATTCCGCGTGAACAGGCTATTTCAGACGCTGAAAAGATTGCCAATACCTGGATAGGGCAGGGAGTCCTTCTCCCGTAGATAAAAAAGAAAAAAGCATTATATAAAATATGTACAGATTATTAAAGTGGGTTTTGCCGGTGTTGTGCGTGTTTTTATGCGCAACAGTCTCGACAGCACAGACACAGATGACCGATGAACAGGTTAAGAGTTATGTGGAGGAGGGAATCGCAATGGGGAAAGACAGAAACACCCTTCTCCAGGAACTCCTCGCCCGCGGTGTGACAAGGGAACAGGCGTTAAGGGTATATTCTGCCAACAGCAGGCTGATTCCAGCCGGGACTTCTCCTTCGAAGACGCAGGTTGGTAAGGAGTCCAGCCGGGCGCATACCCTCAGTGATTATGAATCTCTGAATGTTGGAGATACGCTTAATAAACAAAAAGCTTTTGATTATAAAGACGAGTTGCCGGTGTATGGCCGCAACGTCTTCCGCAGCAACAACCTCAGTTTCGCCCTCAGCGAGAACCTTGCAACCCCCCGCAACTACAGGCTCGGCCCTGGCGATGAAGTGATTATTGATGTTTTCGGTCGCAACCAGACAACAATCCGCAGCCTAATTTCCCCGGAGGGGAGTATCAATGTGGATGTCCTGGGACCCCTGTACCTGAACGGAATGACCATAGAGGAGGCAAATACATTCCTCAAGAAGCGCCTTGCCCGCATCTACAGCGGACTCAATACCCGCTCCGACACTGATATGATTCTCAGTCTGGGCCAGATACGTTCCATTTTGGTGAATGTGGTCGGAGACGTGGCACAGGCCGGAACATATCGCCTTTCTTCTCTCTCAACCGCAATGCACGCCCTTTACAGGGCCGGAGGGGTGGTGGAGCCCGGTACGCTGCGAAACATTAAGGTTGTCCGCGGCGACAGGGTTGTGGGAGTTATCGATGTTTACGATTTCCTTCAGCGCGGTTCTCACGAAAGTGACATTATGCTGGAGGAGGGAGATGTGGTATTGGTGTCACCATATAGCAGCCTGGTCCTGGCGGATGGTGCGGTGAAGCGCGGTATGTACTTTGAAATGAAGCCGGGCGAGACTGTGGCGGACCTGCTCGAGTATGCCGGGGGATTCTCCGCCGGCGCCAATACATCTGCAGTGACAGTCTGCCGTCAGAACAGCAGGGACTTTGAGGTCTATACTGTAGATTCAGCAGATTTCGCTTCGTTTGCCCTTCAGAACGGGGATGAGGTCACTGTCGGTAATCTTCAGTCCCGCTTCAGCAACCGTGTTTGTGTGCGTGGTTCAGTATTCTTCCCCGGGAACTATGAGCTTGACGTAGTGAAGACCGTCAAAGGGCTTGTCGAGAGGGCGGGAGGTGTCCTTCCCGAGGCTTTCACAGACCGGGTCGTGATTAATCGCGAACATCCGGATATGACAAGGGAGGTGATGTCGGTGAATCTTACGGCAATTATGGCTGGAGTCCACGAGGATATCCAGCTCCAGAATAACGATGAACTCTATGTCTCCGATAACCTGGACCAGATTAACAACAGCACGGTAAGAATCTCCGGTATGGTGAATTACCCGGGTATATATCCGTTCTCGGATAATACGACATTA
>CAMKTW010000169.1 GCA_946415795.1 uncultured Bacteroidales bacterium | reverse complement strand
TCTTGGTGTGGTTATCAACTCGGATCTCAAAATCGCTGAGCACATTCATATAGTTTATGAAGGCCTCGTACGGAGTGTCGTAGGGGTTGAAATAGCTGTGAACTGCTCCGTCAGAGAAGAATTTAGTACACATATAGTATAGATGGTCGCTCTCCTGGAGCCGGCGGAACACGTCCATCAAGTGTTCATCTCCGCTCTTGCGGACCTTTGCTTCAAGGGCGTAGAGTTTATTGAAGGCCTCCCTCTGCAGTTCGTTGCCGAGCCAGGCGGAGGTGTCGCGCTCTTCGTCGGCCCATGAGATTGGGAACGGTACGTTAAGCTCTGACACGCTCTGATGCTTTTTGGCAGCTTCGCTGGCAGTACAGAAACCGAACTGTTTGTGTTTGAGAACCTCTTTGGGGAGGGCCTTGAAGAATTCAAATATGCCGCTTGCCGCCTTCTGGTGCTCGCCAAAGGTCTCATAGTCCATAAACAGGTTCACGATATCGTCTTTCTCCAGGGCTTCTGCAAGCCATCCGGTGTATTTCTCTGCGGTGAGAGGCCACTCGTTCCAGGCGGTATTGGAGAAGCGGAAAGCTATGTCATCTGACAGCGAGGAGTTCTTAAGCAACAGATGCAGCTTGGTGTTGAGGGGATTATGATAGACATAATTGGGACTCTTCCAGCCCAGGACGTGTTTAGCCCCCTCGGTGAGCATGGTGCGATAGCCCATTGAGGCCACCATCTCGCCTATATGGTCGGAATAGATAAGCTCCGTGTTGCGGAAGGCCTTGGGTTTGAGGCCGAATTCTTTCTCTATGGTCTGGGCGTGCAGCTTGACCTGCTCCTTGAATTCCTTCTCACTGACAAGCGAGGCCAGGGAGTGGGAATATGTCTCTGCCAGAAACTCCACGCAACCGGTTTCAGCGAGCTTTTTGAAACTCTCAAGTACCTCCGGCGCGTAAAGCTTGAACTGTTCAATGGCGGTGCCGGAGATAGAGAAAGTCACCTTGAAGTTCTTGCCGTTGGCCTTGATAACCTCCAGGATGAGCTTGTTCATGGGCAGGTAGCATTTTGCCGCAACGCGCCTTACTATGGCGCTGTTGTCAAAGTCGTCAAAATAATGGTCATCTGCCCCTATGTCAAAGAATCTGAAGAGGCGGAGCCTGTCGGGCTGGTGAACCTGGAAATACAGGCAAATACTTTTTGTAGCCATATCTGTAATATTTAATTATTCGTGGAATTGATAGCATCGGAATATACCGCTTTCATCTTTGCTGCGGCGTTGTTCCATTTGAGCGTGCTCACCTCTTCATAGCCTTTCTCGCTCGCAATCTTTGAGATGGCGGGATAGTTGACCAGCGCGTAGATGGCATCGGCAAGTGCGTCGATATCCCAGAAATCGACCTTGATTGCGTGCCGGAGCACCTCGGCCACACCGGACTGCTTGGAGATGATTGTGGGGACGTTGCTTATCATGGCCTCCAGGGGGGAGATACCAAACGGCTCGGAAACAGAAGGCATTACATAAACATCGGAATATGCGAACATCCGCTGCACGTCGGCTCCGCGCAGGAATCCGGTAAAGTGGAACTTGTCCGCCATACCCAACTGTGCCACGCGGCGGACGCTGCGGTTTAGCAGGTCGCCGCTGCCCGCCATTACGAAGCGGACGTTGTCGCAGCGGTCAAGCACCTTGCGGGCTGCCTCTATGAAGTACTCGGGACCCTTCTGCAATGTTACGCGGCCAAGGAATGTGACTACCTTCTCCTTGACGGTGCGGTTCACCTTGATGTCGCTGCGCCCGGAGAAGTCAACCGCGTTGTGGACCGTGACAACTTTTGAGGCGTCGATGCCGTAGCGGTTGATTACTATGTTCCGCGTCCAGTCGCTCACGGTGATAACCCTGTCGGCCTCGCTCATGCCTCTCTTCTCTATGCCGTACACGATGGTGTTGTAGTCTTCGCCGTCGCGGTCAAATTCGGTTGCATGGACGTGGACCACCAGCGGCTTGCCGCTCACACGCTTGGCGGCTATGCCTGCAAGATAGGTGAGCCAGTCGTGCGCGTGGATCACGTCAAAGTCGTTTTCCGCCGCGATGGCGCCTCCGACCATGGCATAGCGGGCAACCTCCTCGTAGAGGTTGGCGCCGTACTTGCCGGAGAATTTGTATTTGCTGCGGAAGTGGGTGGTAAACTCCATAGTCTGGAAATGGCGCTCCTCTTCACTGAGCAGGGAGTAATCTTCAGCAGAAATGTAGGGCATCAGGTTGCTTCCGACGCGCAGGAACTGGACTTTGCCCAGATATTCGTCTATGTTGGTGAACGAGTCGTAAACGGCCACGTCGCTGGCGTTGATTATCCGCGCCGAACTCTGGTCCTCGTCGCCGCTGGCGGAGGGCATCACAAACAGAACCTCCACGCCGTTGGCGGCGAGACCTTTGGTGATACCGTAGCAGGCGGTACCCAGACCGCCTGAAATGTGCGGGGGAAACTCCCATCCAAACATCAATACTTTCATTTTATACCTCCTCCGAATACTTGTTGATGAGATATTCTACTGTAAGGATAGCGCCGGTGGCGGTAGCGGAGTTGATGGCGCCGTGAGGGTTGTGGGGCGGGTTGCCGTCATAGACTTCTGCCACGGCTCCGATTCCGTGTATGGTCATATCCTCTGAAAAGCCCTTGATCATCTCGCGGGCCTCGCGAAGGAATGCGCTGTCGTATAGTTTGAATCCCGCCATGGCGTAATACTTGAGCAGCCAGGGGCGGGTGCTGCCGTTATGGTATGCGAGGTCGCGGTCGTGCTGGTTGCCGTCGTATATACCCTTGAACAGCGGGTTCTTGGGGGTAAGGGTGCGGATGCCCCGGGTGGTGAGCAGGTCCTGGCGGACTGCCCTGAACACCATATCCTGAACCTCTTCGGTCAGGGGGCTGTAGGGGAGGGCAACTGCAAACAGCTGGTTGGGGCGGGTGAACTTGTTCTGGCCATCGGCGCCGATATAATCGGCCAGGTGACCGCGCTCCCCGATCCAGAACATGTCGTAGAAGTTACGGTCTATCTTATCGGCCAGATCTTCGTAGCGATTTGCCTTTTCTATATTCTTGGCATGCTTGCGCTCCATATTGGCGGCAAAGCGCAGCGCATTGTACCACAATGCGTTGGTCTCAACCTGATAGCCCGCACGCTCAGTAACGGGATGCCCCTGGGTATATGCGTTCATCCAGCTCAGGGCCGTACCGGGCATTGAAGACCAGAGCATGCCGTTGTCGTGAAGCCTGGCCTCCGGGCGGCCTCCGGCCATATAGCTGCCAAGGATTGCATTTACTATGCTGCCGTATTTGTCCCAGACAAACTTTCCGCGGCCGGTGAAGGAAGCCAGTTCCTGTATGAGCGTGATAAAGCCCAGCGGAGCTTCCACCTCGTTGCAGGAACTCATCAGGGCGGTGTTCCACTTCTCTGCCTGGCCGTCCAGAACGGCGGTATAGTCCTTTATGTTGCCGGTGTTGTGGAGGATAATCCCCGGTGCGGATATGTAAGTGCCGCGCAACTCGCCAACCCCCATCCAGGTGAATCCGCTGCTGATTTCCAGCCACTGACGGTGGAACAGCAGGCGTGACGCTGCAAAGCGCAATGTGGAATCAAAGTCATCGTGAGTTCCGATGGCGGCGACCTCCTTGATGAACTGCCGTTTGAAAGCGGCGGGGTCGCAGGCTGAGGTGGAGGCGGAGAAAACTATGCTTTCACCTTTCTTGATCGGCATCTCGAAATAGCCGGGGTTGAAAAGGTCCTCGGTGCAGTCAAAGCCGCGGCGGTACTCTTCAGGATATGTGACGCCGTTGTACCAGGATGCATCTGAGGTGAAGGAGGCCTTCTTGCTGAGCTGCATATAGAGTGTGGGGAGCACCTGATAGAGCTTATAAGCCATGCCGTTTTCCACCTCTCTGCCGCGGGTGTCGGCCACATCGTT
>CAMKTW010000168.1 GCA_946415795.1 uncultured Bacteroidales bacterium | reverse complement strand
AAAATCGATATTGAATCGTGAAAACCAATGGTGGCGCCGCTGGAGGGGTCAATCATCTCGATGGCCTCTATCTCGTCACCCCAGAAAACAATCCGGTAGGCAAAATCAGAATATGCTGGGAAAACATCAACACTGTCCCCCTTAACGCGGAAGCAGCCACGCTTGAACTCCCCTTCCGTACGGGAGTAGAGGGCATCCACAAGGCTATACAGGAACTGGTTGCGCTGCACCTCATCCCCTTTGTTTATGTGAATGGTGCTGTTGTGGAAGTCGTCCGGATTTCCGATGCCGTACAGGCAGCTTACAGAAGATATCACAATAACGTCGCGCCGCCCGCTCAGCAGTGCGCTGCTGGCGCTCAGGCGCAACCTGTCTATCTCGTCGTTGATGCTCAGGTCCTTCTCTATGTAAGTATCGGTGGTGGGGATATACGCCTCCGGCTGGTAATAATCGTAGTAAGAGACAAAGTACTCGACCGCATTCTCCGGGAAGAAGTTCTTGAACTCGCTGTACAGCTGAGCAGCCAGGGTTTTGTTGTGGCTAAGTATAAGCGCGGGACGCTGCAGCCGCTCAATGACATTCGCCATCGTAAATGTCTTTCCGCTGCCTGTCACTCCGAGCAGAGTCTGAGCCCGGACCCCGCTTTTGAAGCCCTCACAAATCTGTTCTATCGCCTGAGGCT
Source organism: uncultured Bacteroidales bacterium (assembly GCA_946415795.1). GTDB lineage: Bacteria > Bacteroidota > Bacteroidia > Bacteroidales > UBA932 > Equibacterium. The sequence goes on along the minus strand of CAMKTW010000168.1, from coordinate 3,300 downwards.
GGTCACCCGTAGGCTTGTATGGTGAATGTATCCTGAACTCTCCCATCAGAATACAAATATACGTTTTCTAAAGAAGAAATTACTAAATTCGCCCGCAGTTTCCACCATTATGAAAAAGGCTGCCGCTATCCTCTTCTACGCGCTACTGCTCGCCCTGCATCTTCCTGTCGCGGCACAAACCGAAAAATATGAGGGAATAGCCTCCGGGAGCCTTCAGAGGGAAATAATAGAACATCTCTGCGACTCCCTGATGACGGGCCGCGGCTCAGGCACAGGGGGGGGGCTTTTAGCCCGCGATTATATCCTGGACCGCTTTGAACGGCTGGACCTGATGCCATTCTACTTTAGCAGGCAGGAGTCCTTCTTTTATAACGAAAAGATAACGATGCACAACCTGATGGGGGTAGTTCCGGCAGTTGGTATCAGCGATAAGTATATAGTCGTTTCAGCACACTACGACCACCTTGGAGTGATAAAGGGCAAGACCTACCCCGGCGCCGACGACAACGCCTCCGGAGTGGCCGCGCTGCTGACCCTTGCCGAGATGTTCTCCCAAATGAGGCGTGATGGCGCCGGCCTGCCGGTAAACATACTCTTCGTGGCATTCGACGGCAAGGAATACAGTATGGCCGGGAGCAAGCGGTTCGTTGCGGAACTACCCATTGCCCCTCAAGATATCGTTTGTGAGATCAATATGGACATACTGGGCTCCACTCTGGTACCTGTGCGCAGTAATCCGGAGTATCTTATCGTTCTCGGGCGCAACACATTGCCGGAATGTATGCGCAACATAATCGCCAACTGCAACTACAGGCGGAACCTTAATCTGGACATTGATTTCACTTTCTACGGCAGCGATGATTTCACAAAGACTATATACAAGTTGGGTGACCATTATGCCTTCAATCAGAAAGGGATTCCGGCCTTATTCTTCACCTCTGGTTTCCACCAGCACACCCTCAAGACCACCGACACCCCGGCTATCATAGATTACAAGGTGCTCGCCAAGCGCACCAGGCTAATTTTCAACACAATCCTGGAGATTTCCAATGCCAGCAACCATTGAGTGCGTCCCCAATTTCAGCGAGGGACACGACATATCTGTAATAGAGGCCATTGCAGAGAGCATCTGTGGCTGCGGCTGCAAGGTGCTCCACACCGATATGGGATATGACACCCATCGCACCGTAATCACATTTGCCGGCGGAGCCTCCGATGTATGCAACGGTGCTTTCGAGGCGGTGAAGCGCGCTGCGGCACTTATTGATATGAGGATCCACACCGGGGCCCACCCGAGACAAGGTGCAACCGATGTACTGCCGCTCGTGCCGGTATCTGGCATCACTATGGCAGAGTGTGCCTCACTGGCTCGTAAACTGGCAGAACGCATATACACAGAATTGGGTATCCCCTGCTACTGCTACGGCGAATCCGCCTTTAAACCGGAACGCCGGCGGCTCGAGGTATGCCGCGAAGGGGAATACGAAGCACTCCCCGCCAAGATAGCCGACCCTGCCCGCCGGCCCGACTTCTGCGGAGATACTTTCACCCTCCAGGCAGCAAAAGCGGGCGCCACCACCGTCGGTGCCCGCGACTTTCTGATAGCCGTCAACTTTAACCTTGATACAGATGATGTTGCTTTAGCAAAGTCCATCGCGCTGGATGTACGGGCGAAAGGACGTATGCAAAAAGACTCTGACGGCAATCCCGTACTGGATGCTGACGGGAAGCCGGTTTTCACCCCGGGACTGCTGCCCGGCTGCAAAGCCATCGGCTGGTACATCCCGGAATACGGCTTCTCACAGGTATCGATGAACATCACCGACATCTCCCTCACCCCTCTGCACACTGCATTCGAAACAGTCTGTACCCAAGCCGCAAAACACGGCCTGAACGTCACCGGCACAGAAATAATCGGCCTCGTTCCCAAGCGCGTCCTCGTTGATGCCGGAAAATATTTCAGCGACACTACTGACAGCCAGGCTGTAATCCATGATATTAATAACAGGCGCCATCAGGCGCTAGCGAAGCGCGCGCGGGGCGGTTTGCAGAATAGCCAGCGCGGAGCGGCGGGGTTTGGGGCAGCGCCCCAGTATTGTAAGGACAGGGAGCAAAACCTTTTTGCAGAGGCATTGCCCGGCGAGCGGGAACTGATGGAACTGGCAGTAAAAAAAATGGGCCTGAGCACCCTCAGACCCTATAATATAAAAGATCGCGTTATAGAGTATCTGCTCTAAGAAGCGTGATACAGATTCTTGCTCTGGTACCTCGGTTCGCAAGTCAGATTCACCCCGAGCTTCTTCAGCGTAGAGACATCCACACTAGACAGAATCACGCTGGTGTGCACCTCGCAGCAGCGTAGTTCGTCCAGTTTCTCCAGTGCCTTGCGTGCATTCATATCGGTCAGGGCGCAGATAGAGAGCGCCAGCAGCACTTCATTGACGTGCAGACGGGGGTTACGGTTTCCCAGGTGCCGCGTCTTCAGGTTGCAGATGGGCTCGATTACGATAGGTGAAATCAAATCGACCTGGGGCGGAATATTCGCAAGATACTTGAGAGCGTTCAGCAACATCGCTGAAGAAGGTCCCAGCAGTTCGCTGGTCTTGCCGCCTATAAGCGTCCCGTCGTTCATCTCTATGGCTGCAGCCGGCATACCTGTCTCCTCCGCCATCTTGTTGGCCAGCACGGCCACCTTGCGGTTGGAGAGTTCAACCTTTGCCAGCTCCATCACCATCTCCAGCTTTACAAGCTGCTCCGGATTGGCGGCTGCCTTGCGCACCTGGCAGGCAACATTATAGTAGCGGCGGAGAATCTCGCGACGGGATGCATCGCAAACCACCTCGTCGTCCAGGATGCAGTCGCCAATCATATTCACGCCCATATCGGTAGGTGACTTATAGGGCGACTCGCCGATAATATCCGTCAGCATCTGGTTAAGAACGGGGAAAACCTCAACGTCACGGTTATAGTTCACGGCAATCTTGCCGTATGCCTCAAGATGGTACGGGTCAATCATATTGACATCCTCCAAATCTACCGTAGCAGCTTCGTAAGCCAGATTGACGGGGTGCTTCAAGGGCATACTCCACACGGGAAATGTCTCAAATTTTGCGTATCCCGCCTTCACACCGCGTTTGTTCTCGTGATAGAGCTGACTCAGGCAGGTTGCCATCTTTCCGCTGCCGGGGCCCGGAGCGGTAACCACGACAAGCCGCCGGCTCGTTACCACAAACTCGTTCTTGCCGTATCCCTCTTCGCTGATAATCGTCTGCAGGTTTGAAGGATAGCCCTCTATAGTGT
>CAMKTW010000167.1 GCA_946415795.1 uncultured Bacteroidales bacterium | reverse complement strand
CGCGTCTCTATGCAGATGAATTCAAGCATTTATTCAGGAATTGATGGATTCTGACCCGGATATATCAGATGTAGGCGCAGCCCACGGTATCCTGATTTTTGGAGGTACCACCGAGGGTCGGCTGGCGGTGCGTGTGTGCGACGCTGCCGGCAAGCCATATTGGTACTCCACTCGTGAAGATTTACAGCAGATTGAGGAGGCAAATGCCATCCGGCTCACAGGGGCAATGGACGCGGAGGCTATGGAGTCGTTTTGCGTCCAGAATTGTATCCAGTTGATAGTGGATGCGGCACACCCGTTTGCCAGCGGGCTTCACGCTACCGTGACCGGGGTTTCCGAGTCTCTGGATATTCCGGTGGTCCGCGTCGAGCGGAGTTATCCACCCCGGGACGAGAGTGTGGTCTGGTGCCGCGATTATGACGATGCAATAACACGGCTGGAGGCCGATGGCATTACCCGTCTGCTGGCACTGACCGGAGTCCAGACTATCTCCAAGCTGAAACCTTATTGGGAAAAGCACGAGTGCCGGTTCAGGATACTGAACAGGGAAGAGTCGCTAAAAAAAGCTGCTGAACAGGGATTTGATCCTGCCAATCTTGTATTCTACGAGCAGGAAGGCGATGCGGAACTCATCGCCCGACTCCATCCGCAGGCAATACTTACCAAAGAGAGCGGAGCCTCCGGCGGCTTCGGGGCGAAGGTGGCTGCTGCGAAGGCGGCGGGGATACCTGTATATGCCGTCTGCCGGCCAGAAATGCCTGCCGGAAACATAACTGTCACGGGCGAGATAGGCCTTCGCAAAGCCATCGAGCGGCTGGTGCCCGGCTTTTTCCCGCTGCGCAGCGGATTCACCACCGGCGCCTGCGCGACGGCTGCCTCTAAGGCTGCACTGATGGCTCTTCTGGGGCGGGATGTCCCTCCGGCAGTAGAGATATGCTTTCCAGGCGGAGAGTGCCTTAAAATGCCTGTAAACAACGTCGTTGCGGGCACTCGCTTCGCTACGGCCTCAGTGGTCAAAGACGCCGGCGACGACCCCGACATTACCAACGGCGTGAGCATTGTCGCAAAGGTGGCATTTGCCGGCAACGGTCTGGAATGTGCTGATTCTGCCTCGGCGGCGTCCGATGCCAGTGGCGGAGGGACAGACGGCCGTATCCGCTTCCTGCAGGGCGAAGGAGTGGGTCGGGTGACGTTGCCGGGGCTGGGAATTCCCATTGGCGAACCCGCCATCAATCCTGTGCCGCGAAAGATGATCTGCGACGAACTGACAGCTTTGTATGACGGCCCGCTGGATGTAACAATATCGGTTCCGGGCGGACGCGAGCTGGCGCATAAGACCTTCAATCCTAAACTCGGAATCGTGGACGGCATCTCCATCATAGGTACATCCGGAGTGGTGCGACCCTTCTCCAACGAGGCCTTTGTGGAGGCGATCCGGAAAGAAGTCGAGGTAGCCGCCGCGGTTGGTGCCGATACCCTGATAATCAACTCTGGAGCCAAGAGCGAAGCTTTTCTTAAAAGCCGCTTCCCCGACGTTCCGCCGCAGGCGTTCGTCCATTACGGCAATTTCATCGGCGAGACCTTAAAGATTGCGGTCGAAGCCGGTTTCAGGCAGGTCGTGATGGGAATAATGATCGGAAAGGCAGTCAAGCTCGCAGAAGGTCATCTCGACACCCACAGCAAAAGCGTGGTGATGAATAAGGAATTCCTGAAGCAGGTAGCCGCAGAGGCAGGATGTACCCCGCAAACATCCGCAGTTATCGACTCCCTGATTCTCGCCCGCGAACTCTGGACAGCCCTCAGGCAGCCCGATGCAGACCGCTTTTTTGCCTCCATCCTCTCTCTCTGCCGCACCGTATGCGCCACCGCATATCCTCCCGACGCCGGCCAGTTAGACATACTACTTATCAGCGAGGACGGAAATGTGTTTGGAGAACACCTATAGAGTGTGACAGACTACGTGGCACGGTAATATGCAACGGGTGGTGTTTATTGCATTATAATTCAATCTTGACGATGCCGCCGTGTGGAGTCTGGTGGTCAAAGGCTTCTTCCGGGCGGAAGAGGCCTGCATAGACCTGGGCAGAGAGCAGTACGCCGCCGTGGGTGAATATCACCACCCTTTGCCACGGCTTCTGCCTCAATTCGTCCAGAAAGGTGCAAACACGCTGATGCAGGATCATAAAGGATTCGCCGCCCGTTGCGGGGACGTTCAGGTAGTCGGCATACCACTCCTGAAGGCGGGGGTCTGAGATATCATCAAACCGCTGCATCTCCCACTCGCCAAAGTCGATCTCCATAAGGCGCCCGTCGCGCTCGGCATTGCCATATCCGCAGAATTCCGCCAGACGGGTACATCTGGAGAGTGGACTGGTATATACGTAATCCACAGTCGCAGGCTCCATTGCCACTTGCACATTATCAGATGGTTCGCCGCCTTTGCAAAAGTCACAGCCTTTCAGAAGGGCTTCCAGCTCTGCCCTGGTGCGGGCTGCTTCTTGAGGGAATGATGCCTTCAGCGGAACGTCGGTCTGCCCGTAACAGGTCCCGGGATTCACATCTACAGAGGTATGTCTTATTAAAATGACCTCCATTACGCGATGCTGAAAGCAATTATAGCAGAAAGGTAAAAGGCAAGTTCGCAGAGGATGAAACAGGCGCCGCAGCAGTCGCCGGTGTAGCCGTTTATGCGGCGCATGCATATCAAGGCAATGAGCAGCATAACCACCACCGGAACGGCCATCAGGGCCAGGAATATGGCCGGCAGGGCGTGCAGCACAAGTGCCATTACCAACGCCGGGGCCATACCGCAGAGCAGGCAGAGCACCCATTCGCCTGTGCTCATCCGTTCATATACGGTCTTGTTCTTGGCCTCCTCGCCGGTTCGGGCGTACGGCAGCAGGTTGATCAGTTGCGCGGCGCAGCATTTTGCCCAGCAGTCTCCTGCAAAAACCAGGGCGTATAGCCTCTCCAAGGGCAGCGTTCCGGGCAGTTGCATCATCAGCAGGTAATAGATAATCAGCGCTATGACACCATATGAACCGATGTGCGAGTCCTTCATTATTGCCAGCGTCCGCTCCCTGTCGCGTCCGCCGCCAAAACCGTCAATAAAATCGGCAAAGCCGTCTTCGTGCAGGGCTCCGGTAAGCAGCAGGCGGGCTGCCAAAGCTATGATCCAGGCCAGCGTCAGAGGCATCACCTGCGCCGCCAGCCACAGAGCAGCCGCCGTTACGCTGCCGGTGAGCCAACCCGCGAGCGGCCATAGCGGCACCACCCGCTTGAAAGCGTCGGAGGGAATATTGCGGATGCGCCAGAAGGGGAGGCGGGTGAAGAATGTCAGAGCGGCCAGTAAACGCATCGATTAAAAGTATTTAGTGATGTCGGCACCAGAGAAGGTGTCCATCTCGTTTATCATACGTACCGCCGATTCCACTATCGGGTAAGCGCAAATCGCTCCGGTACCCTCTCCAAGGCGCAGACCCAGGCTCAGAAGAGGTTCCGCGCCGAGAAAGTCCAGCATCTTCCTGTGGCCCGACTCGTCGCCACAGTGGCCAAAGATGGAGTAGTCCAAAACCGCAGGGTGCAGTTTCGATGCCGCCAGTATACAGGCGGTCATTATGAAACCGTCCACAAGTATAACGATGCCTTCTTCGGCCGCCTTGAGCATCGCACCCACCGCCATTACCATCTCGAAACCGCCGAACCAGCGGATGATGTCGGCGGGGGAGAAGGGTGAGTTGCTGCCGTGCCGGCTGTTGTCTGGCGATGCGCCGGAAACCACCCGGTCGAAATTCTCCATAGCTGCCTTAAGCACGCGGGCTTTGTGCCGGGTCCCAGCACTGTCCAGTCCGCTTCCTGCCCCCACGCACTCTTCGATGGGGATGCCGGTGAAATATGACATCCAGATAGAAGACGGAGAGGTATTGCCGATGCCCATCTCGCCAAAACTGAGGATGTTACTGCCCTCTATGGTGCACTGCTGCACAACAGCCGCACCACACTCCAGAC
>CAMKTW010000166.1 GCA_946415795.1 uncultured Bacteroidales bacterium | reverse complement strand
CATCGTACCAACAGGTCTAAATATTTGATACAGGTTCCATTTGGCCTGGACTGGAGCTCGGCATTGAGCCGCAGGCCGCGCAATAATGTGGAATCCGTAGAGGATGAGGGTGCCGACACTGGCTCCCGCCCCCCTGCCGGCGGCAGTTATATCAGTCTCGCCCCAGAAGGTCAGGCGAAAGGCATGATTCCACTTAGCCTTATGGCGGGTCAGAACATATATAATCTCCTCTCCGACTGTACGGTGGGCTATCACGACCAGTGCGATTTCAACACACTGCCGATTCCCTTCGCCTGTGTGGCTGTGGATCTGGTGTCTGAGCGGGAGGTGGTGTTCACCAACGGCCGTCTCCCGATTGCTCTGCGCGCATCAATGGCTATTCCCGGCGTATTCGCCCCGGTCAAGACCGATAACATGGTGCTGGTTGACGGCGGTGTCAAGAATAATTTCCCCGTGGACGTAGCGCGCCAGATGGGGGCGGATATCATCATCGGCGTCAGATTCCCCTCCGACGAGAGCGCTACCGATTATGACGACGTAGGCAATATGCTCTCGCGCGTGGTCAAGGTGGCAATGTCGGTTAAGACTGAAGCGGAGGTGGCGGATACCGACATCCTCATTGAACCCGATGTCGCCGGCTTTGGGATGATGAGTTTTGACAATGCCAGCCTGCGGACCCTGATAGACAACGGCGAGGCGGCGGCAAGGGAGGCTGCTCCCAAACTGCTGGAGTTGCGCGACTATCTTAACAAAAAGGCCCGCGAGCACGAAGAGGTGTTCGTGGGCCCGATGCCGGCCGAAAGGGAGGCTTTTAAGGCGACAAAACTGAGTGACACCATCACCCTGGCCTCCATCAGCTTTGTGGGGCTGAGCGCCAAAGAGGAGGCCTATGTCACCCGCAACTTCCCCTTGAAGACGGGTAAGGAGATATCTATCAGCGACATAGAAGATGCTGCAAATGAGCTCTACGCTACAAAGGCGTATTCTTCCGTGGTCTATTCCCTGAGCGGAGATAAATCTCCGTTTGACCTTACAATGACAATGGTCCCCAACCGTAACAACACTCTGGGTCTGGGTCTGCGATTTGATACGGAAGAGATCTCTGCAATCCTGGTGGGTGTGGGTTTCAACTATAACAGGCTTTATGGCCACCGTCTGGCGCTCAACGCCCGCCTGGCCAACTATTATCAGTTTGATATACACTACTCATACCTCGGACGCGGTCATGGCCGCTTTGATGCCGGTTATGGCCTGAGGCACTACGGCCTCTCGATGTTCTCGGATTCCGGCATAAAAAGCACGATAGACTATCTCCAGAATAATTTTAACATAGGTATCTCTACAGGACGCCTGCGCCGCGGCAGTGTTCAGTTCGGTCTGCTGGGCCGTGCATATTATTACCGCACTCCTCTTGACTATCCGCCTGTTCCTTCGCCGTACGATGTGGACGAAAACAGAGTGGCGTTCGCAGGCCCGTACGTCGGTGTCAATATGGACAATCTTGACAACGTATGGTTCCCCAAAAAAGGAGTAAAGCTGTCTGTCAAAGCGGCAGCTCTCTCTGAGTTGAAGGCCGCTGAGATGTTTAAACCAATCCTGGATGCGGAACTCTCATTCAAGTATGTGGGAACTGTCGGGAGGCTCTCTATGTCACCGTTCATCTATAGCAGAGTGCTGATGGGTAACGACATCCCGGTGATTATGGCAAACAGTATCGGAGGCAATCAGGCAGGGCGTTATACGGAACACCAGATACCGTTTTATGGCACAACCGGCGCTATTATTGTGGAGCCTATGGTGGCCGTAGCGGGTCTGGATTTGCGATACAATATTGTTAAGAGCCACTACCTGATGCTGTCTGGCAATTTTGCCAAGGACGGTCACGATATGGATAGCTTCATTGCCGGCAGACTGGCTTCCGGCTTCCGTCTGGGCTATGCCTACGATTTTGTTGCCGGCCCCCTGGAATTTAACCTGAACTGGAACAACCTCACCGGCCGGGTCGGGGCTTATCTCAGCTTTGGTTATTGGTTCTAAATGGTGCCAGGATGCAGCAGGAGAAGATATACAGCCGGCTGAGCAAGCTTTGCAGCGTCCGCGAATACTGCAAGGCAGATATTGCCCGGAAGATAGAGCTTCTCAAAGGTGATGACGCTATTGACACGCAAGCGATTATTTCGCAACTTTGCAAGGATAAATACATTGATGAAAACAGATATGCTGCGGCGTTTGCCCGCGACAAAAGCGCACTGCAGGGGTGGGGAGAGGCCAGGATCCGGATTGCCCTTGCCCGCAAGGGTCTGGACAGCGATTCCATCGCTTACGGTCTGGAGCAGATAGACTCCGGGAAGGCTCAGGCCAGGATGGAGAGTGTGCTTGCCGCCAAGTTGCGCACAATCAAGGGTGAAGGGCAACAGGTCCTGGCAAAGTTGTTGAGGTATGGCATCAGTCGCGGCTATTCGTATAACCAAATAAAGGCATTTTATGATAACGTCAGACGAGGTTAATAAAATTGCACAGCGGTTGAAGACGTTGGGGAGGTATCTTTGACATACCTGCCAAGCTTCAACAGGTAGAGACAATGCACGCCTCCACTCTGGAAGGCGGCTTCTGGGACGACCCCAAGGAGGCGGAGAAAACTCTCAAGAAAATTTCTGCCATAAAATACTGGACCGACGGCTATGCCGCCGCAGAAGGCAAGCTTGCAGACCTGCAGGTGCTTATGGAATTTGGTGAGGATGCGGCCAGCGACGTGCAGGCTGCATACGACGACCTGGTGAGCAGCGTGGAGGCGCTGGAGATGCGTAATATGCTCTCTGCAGAGGGAGACAACCTCGGGGCGATACTGAAAATCAACAGTGGCGCCGGAGGCACCGAATCCAACGACTGGAGCGCGATGCTGATGCGTATGTACACCCGCTGGGCAGAGCGCAACGGCTATAAGGTGTCGGTTGCAGACGTGCTGGAGGGGGAGGAGGCCGGCGTAAAGAGTGTCACCCTGGAGGTGGAGGGCGATTATGCCTACGGTTATCTGAAGGGTGAGAGCGGGGTTCACCGCCTGGTGCGTATGTCCCCCTTCAACGCGCAGGGGAAGCGTCAGACGTCATTCTCTTCTGTATTTGTGTATCCCCTGGTAGATGATACCATCGAGATAGAGATCAACCCTGCCGACCTGGAGTGGGACACCTATCGCAGCAGCGGTGCGGGCGGACAGAACGTCAATAAGGTAGAGACAGGGGTGCGGGTGAAACATATCCCCACCGGTATAGTGGTCGAGAACACCGAGACCCGCTCGCAGCTGGACAACCGTCAGAATGCGCTGCGTATCCTCAAGAGCCACCTTTATGACCTTGAGCTTCAGAAGCGGCGGGAAAAGCAGGCGGAGCTCGAGGGGCAGAAGAAGCGCATAGAGTGGGGGAGCCAGATCCGCAATTATACCCTGCAGCCCTTCCGGCTGGTGAAAGACCTGCGGACCGGGTACGAGACCAGCGACACCACCGGGGTCCTGGACGGCGACCTTAACGAGTTTATGAAACTCTATCTTATGCAAAACGGAAATAGTAATAACAATTAACGATATGGATTATTTTTTCGCACCGATGTTTCAGCTCGGGAAAGACACGACCGAGTACTATTGTTTAACCAAAGAGGGCGTAAGTGTCTCTGATTTCGAGGGCCACAAGATTCTGAAAGTCGCCCCCGAAGCGCTGGAGGCGCTCTCTCACGCCGCTTTCCGTGATGTCAACTTTCTGCTGCGCCGCAGCCACAACCTCCAGGTCGCATCCATATTGAATGACCCCGAGGCCAGCGAGAACGACAAATATGTGGCCCTGACAATGTTGCGCAATGCCGAGGTGGCCTGCAAGGGTCAGCTCCCGTTCTGTCAGGATACCGGAACCGCCATCATCCACGGAGAGAAGGGGCAGCAGGTATGGACCGGCTTCTGTGACGACGAGGCTCTCTCAAAGGGCGTCTATAAGACATATACCGAGGAGAACCTGCGTTACAGCCAGAACGCTCC
>CAMKTW010000165.1 GCA_946415795.1 uncultured Bacteroidales bacterium | reverse complement strand
ACCCCTTAAGCCCGAACACTGGCACATCGGCCAGTCCTGCGCGATCTATGGCGATAGCCTCCATCTCGTCGTTGTACACGGTTGCGGTGCCGTGAGGGTTGATGAAAGATATATCGTTGATATCGGCCTTGCTGAGTACGTACCGGAGGGCGTTGTAGCTCCCTTCGCCGGTGCGTGACGGGCCGGAGATATGGTTCGCGTCGTTGCGGATGGCACCCTCTGCCAACTCCCAGCCGCTCCAGGAGATGCCCAGGACCACGGCCGCGGCAGCTTCGCCGAGATTGAGCCCGTCGCGCCCGGCATCGAACGGCTTGCATTGCTTCTCTGAAAGAGCCTTGAGCGACTGGAAGCCGCTCACAATGAAACGCGACTGCACTTCGGCGCCTGCAACCACCACATAGTCGTATTTGCCTGTAAGCATCATCCTGCGCCCCTGAACAAGTGCCGCCAGGCCTGATATGCAGGCGTTGGAAACAACCGTCGCCGGGTTGGGGTTGTTGAAATAATGCGCTAAACGGGCAGCGGAAGCGCTTAGGGAGATATCCTGCCCGCCTATGAATTCCACGTTCCCTTTGATAGTAGAGAGTATGAACGCGACCCTGCCTGATGCCGGGTTGATGCCGGCAGATTCAATCGCCTGGGCGGCGGCACGTATGATGAGGCTGTCAAAGAAAGTGTAATCACTTGCAATGACGGAGCGGTCTTCAAATAGCGAGGCGACAAATGCATTTGCACAGCCAAATGTGCCGGTGTGAAGCGACAAGGCAGAACGGCCCTCTTCTGCGGCAGAGTAGCACTCGGCAGGGTTGCCGCCCACAGGCGTCAGAGCGCCGTATCCTATGCAAGCCACCCGTTTATTCATCTTGTCTGAGAGCGGTTTTGAGCTGACCGCGGGCAACCGGCTCGCCGTCAATATGGACTGTAACAGATGCAAGCGTGATGCCCATCATCTCATATTCGGTTTTCACCTCTGTCTCCAGCGTTTCCCCGCTGCGGGGGAACCGCATCACTTCAAAATTCTTTATCTGGCCTATGAATCCTATTTGAACCGGAATGTGGCGGATATATTTTGACTCATAGCCGAGCCTGGCTGCAATAGACTGGGCCATATGCTCCATCACTCCCGCAGAGGTTAAGCGTCCGTCTTCAATAAGCATATTCTCTGACGGGACGGTATAGCGGGTCCTGGCAAAACCATCTTCGTAGTAGATAAGTTCATCTACATAACGGAATGGCGGTTGCTGGAGCAGGATGCTGTCCGCAGATATGGGTTCAAATGCCGTCACGCCCAGAAATCATAGAAATTATACCATTGAAAAGGGTACTGCTTCGCCATCTTTTCAAGTGTTGCAGAATACGCGTTGCAAAGTGACTGGGTTCTCTCTGCCCGGTTGGAACCGGAAGGTTCCGGCAAAGCTTCAACCCACACTTTGTATTGTCTGATCCCTTTCTTGATGACGAATACCGTAATCATTCTTATGCATCGCTGCAGCGCCATTGCAAAAGGTCCGTAGGGGAAAGATGCCTCGTCACCGAAGAAAGGGCTGCGGAGTCGCTTTTCAGAGCCGAAACTGCGGTCACCGGCTATAGAGACTATCTCTCCGTCAGCGAGTACCTCGTTCAGCATAAATACGTGGGAGAGATCCTCCTTGATGGGAATCATCCTGATGTTGGTCTGTTCAAACCGGTTGGTGCGTCCCTCCATAATTGTCTCTTTCTCCCCGGCAAAGACAAGGGCGTTGACGCGCTTTTCTGATTTGAGAAAATAGCCGGCCAGTTCGTGGTTGCCAAGGTGGGAACCCAGCATTATCATCCCCTCCGGAGCGGAACTCATATTGTCGAACAACTCCTTGCCGGAGACCTCGATTCTGAATCGTTTGCCGGCATAGGCGGCAAACCGGTCAAGGACTACCATACCGAGATTGAACTCATTCGCATAAACTGAGAAGAAAGACTTTACGGGTGTGTAACCGATACGGTTGCGGAAAAAACTGTAAGAGGCTTTGAATCCATTGGCAAACATCATATAGAAAGGTATCACCAGCGCCATCAGGGCATAAACCAGAATCAGCGGGCATATCCGGATTATTCCGATAAGTGCACGCTGCATCCAGCCGGTTCCGTCGGTGGAACCTTTCCAGGTCATCTGTATTTTATCAGCCAATCTTCTCTTCTATGAAAGAATATAACTCGTTTACGGTCTTTACTACTTTAAAATCTTCTGGCTTCATCTTGAAGCCAAAGTTCTCTTCAATATAGACGACAACGTCCACTACCTCGAGGGAGTCTATGCCGAGATCATCTTTGAGGCGGGCGTCGCCGGTGATCTTTTCCTCCTCAATCTCCAGCTCATCGATAAGAAACGAGTTTACTTTCTGCTCAATCTGTTCTAATGTCATATCTGTTAGTTGTTAATTTTACAAACCAGGATTGTGTGGCCCTGTCCAAGGTGGTCGTGTATCTCTTCTACTTTCAGTCCGGCCTTGCCGGCGAGCCTTAACATATCGTCGGAGTGATACATTTTTGAGTCACCGTTGGCCATCACTGCAAAATAAAGCGATGTCATAGTAAGGCAGAACGATGCCGGCTCAAACTGCTGGCGGTCCCAGAAGGTCTCCATAATGCATAGACGGGAGTCGGGACCCATAATTCTGACAGCTCTCTGAAGTATGGACAGAATCTCGGTTTCAGAGAAGCAGTCGAGGAACTGGCTCATCCAGATTATGTCGGGTCTGATATCTTCCGGGAACTTGCTGTCGGGGCTGAGCATATTCATAGGGCGGCCACTGATCCGCTCAGAGCCCGGTTTGCCCTTGACGGCCTTGCGCATCAGGCCAAGCTGCTGCGGCAGGTCAACTATAGTTACCTTGACGTCAGGATCGTAACCGACGCAGCGCATTGCAAAGCGGCCGGTATTTCCACCGACATCCATAATTCTTGACGGGTGATAGCAGAAGAGTATCTCAAGCGCCTCCTCAAAGGAGCTGTCAGAATAGAAGTGGTCGAACCTGAACCAGCTCTCCTGAACCTTTGGGGGGAGGGAAGAGAGGGCTTCGTATATGGTCGGCCAGTCGCCGAAATGCTCCAGACCGGCGGGCCTGCCCTCAAGAAGTGACTCCTCCATACGGAAGAAACCCTCGTAGTTGACGTCCTGGTTAAAATCGATATTGACTCGGGTTGCCGGGTCGTTGAGAAGGAACCAGCCCACCTTGGTGATAGAGTATCGGTCGGTGTCGGGATCGACAATTATGGTGCCTATCGAGAGAGATGCCTCAAGCAGTACCTTCACTGCATATTCCGGCAACCTTGCCTCAGCTGCGAGTTCTTCAAGTGTAGAGGGCTTGTTTCTGAGAATCTCCAGCAGGCCGAACCTGATCATCAGCCTGGAGGTCTGGAACACCATCGGGCCGAATGCGATAAACTCAGCGAGGCGCTGGGCTTCACGTGCGTTGAGATGATCCTTGGAATATGCTTTTCGGATATCCGGGAACAAATTCATAGTTATGGATGGGTATTCTTCCTTATTCTAATCTGCAAATTTAATAAAAATGTATATTTGTGCTTAAGAAAATATTCAAATCAAATAATTACGATATGAAGAAAGTTATTTTAGCACTCTTTGCCTTGATCGCAGTATCGTTCTCAATTCACGCCCAGAAGGTTGGTTTCAACAAAGATGCGGATATGACATTCGGCAATAAGGTATTTGTCGTTCAGCCCGTCAGTTATCTGGGATTTGGCTACCATCTCAAGAGCCAGAAAATGGCACCGGCACAGGATGCTTTTAACAGCGAGTTCTTTGTAAACATTATGGAGTTGGGCATCCGCCCTTCCAAAGCAATTATGATTGCCCTGGGAGTAGATTATGACCTGGATCAGTATCGTCTCAACAAAGGCCACGTATGGGGAGGAGATGCCGGCATTATGAGCCTTGATATGGCCAGTTTTGCCAAGAAGAATTATTCGAGGCTGAACGTGCACAAGTTTGCAATTCCCCTCAGTGTGGAGTTCCGGGCTGGCAAG
>CAMKTW010000164.1 GCA_946415795.1 uncultured Bacteroidales bacterium | reverse complement strand
GAGTTGCTGATCATATACCAGCGTAACGGGTCACTTCCGTATTTCTCGATGGTAGAGAACGGATCGACCGCATTGCCCAGACGCTTGCTCATCTTGTTGCCGTTCTTGTCAAGCACAAGGCCGTTGGAGATGACGTTTCGGAAGGCGCAGGTGCCGCTCACCATAGTGTGGATTGCATGCAGCGTATAGAACCAGCCGCGCGTCTGGTCCACACCCTCGGCAATGAAGTCTGCCGACTGGGTGAACTGCGGCTTATCAATATTCTTGAGCCCCTCCTGCGCGTAGGGCATTGAACCGGAATCGAACCATACGTCAATAAGATCGGTCTCGCGGACCATCTTGCGGCCGTCATCGGATACCAGGAAGTAACCGTCGACATAAGGACGGTGAAGGTCTATCTTGTTATAATTCTCCTTTGAATAATCTCCAGGCACGTACCCCTTGTCACGCAGCGGGTTGCTTGACATAATCCCGGCTGCGACAGCCTTGTCCAGTTCGTTATAGAGTTCTTCTATGCTGCCGATGCACTTGGCCTGCCTGCCGTCCTCCGTGCGCCATACTGGAAGCGGTGTGCCCCAGTAGCGGCTGCGGGAGAGGTTCCAATCCTGGATATTCTCCAGCCACTTGCCAAAACGGCCGGTGCCGGTTGATTCTGGTTTCCAGGTAATGGTCTTGTTCAACTCCACCATCTTGTCCTGTACCGCAGTGGTCTTGATGAACCACGAATCCAGAGGATAGTATAGAACCGGTTTGTCGGTGCGCCAGCAATGGGGATATGAGTGGACGTGCTTCTCGATCCTGAAGGCTTTGCCCTGCTGTTTGAGATCCACACAAAGGTCTATGTCAAGGGTGGCATCGTCCGGGCCGAGGTTCGCATCGTATGCATTCTTCACATATCGGCCGGCATAGACACCGTACAGCTCAGTGTTCACGTTGTTCCTTACAAACCCGGGATCGAGGTCTTCCAGACGGAAGAACTTGCCGGTGCGGTCAACCATAGGCATACGGTTGCCTGCGGCATCCACCATCTGCATCGGGGGGATGCCGGCAATCTTTGCCACCTTGTCATCGTCTGCACCGAAGGTAGGCGCGATATGCACGATACCGGTACCGTCTTCAACCGTGACATAATCGCCCGTAATTACGCGGAAAGCGCCTTCGCCGGGGTTGACCCAGGGGAACAGCTGCTTGTATGCGATGCCCGCCAGGTCGCGCCCCTTGAACTCGCCGTCCAGGACGCGGAACGGATTCTTGTCGTTGAAATGAGCCGGAACCAGAGCCTTCGCAAGGACATAGACAGCCGGGTCTCTGGTGTAAGGATTAACGCTCTCCACCCGTACATAATCTATGTTGGGACCTACGCACAGCGCAGTGTTTGAAGGGAGTGTCCAGGGGGTCGTGGTCCAGGCCAGGAAGTAAACCGGCAGTCCGGTACCATCGAACAGCTTCTGCGAAGCATCGTTGCGGACAATCTCGAACTGGGCGGTGACGGTGGTGTCCTTCACGTCGCGATAGCACCCCGGCTGGTTGAGTTCGTGGGTACTGAGGCCGGTTCCCGCAGCGGGGGAATACGGCTGGATGGAGTATCCCTTGTAAAGGTAACCCTTCTTGTATATCTCCTTGAGCAGATACCACAGAGTCTCTATGTAAGCGTTGTCGTAGGTGACATACGGGTTGTCCATATCCACCCAATAGCCAATCCGCTCCGTGAGGTTTACCCACTCGGCAGTGTATTTCATAACCTCCTTGCGGCAGGCGTGGTTATAGTCGTCGACGGATATCTTTTTCCCGATGTCCTCCTTTGTTATGCCCAGCATCTTTTCCACTCCGAGCTCCACGGGGAGTCCGTGAGTATCCCAGCCCGCCTTGCGCTCTACCAGATAACCGCTCTGGGTCTTGTACCGGCAAACTGCGTCCTTGATTGAGCGGGCCATCACGTGGTGGATGCCCGGCATTCCGTTAGCCGACGGCGGCCCCTCGAAAAAGATGAACTTGGGAGCGCCCTCTCTGAGCTTCAAAACCTTCTTGAATGCATCCTCCTTGCGCCATTGCTCAAGTACTGAGCGGTTGACCTCAACCAAATCAAAATTCTTATACTCGGGAAAACTCATACTACTGTCGATTAATGAAAGGCAAAGATAATATTATTTGCTAAATTTGCGGCAAATCAAATCTCTTTGAATGGGCACTATAGACATCATAATCCTGGCCTGTTTCCTCCCCGCTGTCGTAATCGGGCTAAAGGACGGATTTGTCAGGCAGTTAGTTGCGCTCAGCGCCCTCATACTCGGTCTCTACCTGTCGGTCAGGTTCTCCGCCCCGGTGGGCCAGTGGATCACAGAGAGGTGGCACCTGGAACCCTTCTGGATAAAGGTAATCTCCTTCTCGGCCATATTCATTGCGGTGGCGCTTGTGCTCAGCCTGCTGGGCAAGCTTCTGGAGAAGGTACTCAAAATCACAATGCTCGGATGGCTCAACAGGATCCTGGGCCTGGTGTTTGCCATTATCACCACCGCACTTGTCATAGGCACCATCATATATGTGGTGAATTCCGCCAACGGGATGCTCGAGTTCATTCCTGAGGAGAAAATAGCCGAATCACGGCTATACAGGCCACTTCTGCATCTGGTAGAAACTGCATTTCCATATTTGAAGTCGCTTTTTTAAAAAAAGTTTTTCTGTTTCCGGCTCTCAAAATCTGATTTTTTGAGAATTTGCCGCAAGTAAAGCCGATTCAGGGGCCATATTTGCCCCCGACGAAGGGAAGGATTTGTGCTGACGGAAGGGAGAGTGGCCAAGGCCCCCGACCCGCCTGAACCACCGGCTCTATAGTGGGTATAAGCTCTCGTGTTACGGCCGGCCCGGGGCCAGAGGTCCTCTCCTGTTTCCAAGCCCCCTTCGCTTATAAAACACAGCGACGATGAAACACTTTAAACCTGTCAAGCAACACGACCGTACCGATTGCGCGGTGGCCTGCATAGCCGCCATCGCCCGCCACTGGGGACTCTCCCTGCCGCTGGCCAATATCCGCCAGGCGTGCGGGGCCTCCGTCGAGGGGACTACAATCAAAGGTATTATGGATGCCTGCCAGGCAATCAATATGGAGGCCCGCCCTCTCAAGTCGGCCGGCAAGGAACTGGAAGCAATAGCCCCTTCACAACTACCCGCAATCCTGCACGTAGCCACTGCTGAGGGCGACCCCCATTTTATAGTGCTTATCTCGTGCGACGACAAGGGAGCCCTCATTATGGATCCTGCCGAGGGTCGTAACCTGCATATAACAAAAGACGAACTGCGCCGCCGCTGGAGCGGCTACCTGGTGGCGGTCACCCCCGGCAGCGGATTCCGCCCGGGAAACGAGACCGTATCTCCCCGTGCCCGGCTGGGCAGGCTCATCTCGCTTTTCTCAGGTGAGATCGCCTTGAGCATTATCTTCTCCCTGCTGTATATCCTTGCGGGAATCAGTTTTTCGCTGTTCCTGCAATATTTCATAGACAAAGTCATCCCCTCCGGCGACGCCGGCCGGATAGCCGGCCCCGCCCTGGCGATGGCTGTTCTTTCATTTCTTGCTTTCTTTATCGGTAAAATCAGGATCAACACTCTGTTGTCCGCAGCCACAGGCATCGACCAGACTATTATCGGTTCGTTCATCTTGCATCTGTTCAGACTGCCTGTGGCTTTCTTCAGCCAAAGGGGCGCCGGCGAGATCAATTCCCGCATCGGCGATGCATATACTATACGGCGGTTTGTAACCGAGGGCTTGTCATCGGTAATAATAAGCCTGTTTACCCTGGTGACATCGTTTATTCTGATGTTCACCTTCCAGTGGAAGCTGGCCCTGCTCACTGCCCTGTTCGTGCCGGTCTACACAGCCATTTACTACCTGGCCACCAGGGCGGGCAACCGCTACAACCGGGAGATAATAACCTCAAGCACCCTTTTCGAGAAAAGTTGCGTGGAGAGCATCTCCGCAGTGAGGGGCATCAAGTACGCCGGGGCGGAGCGCGAAGCCTCCCGGAGAATCGGGGCAC
>CAMKTW010000163.1 GCA_946415795.1 uncultured Bacteroidales bacterium | reverse complement strand
ATATACTTTCTCTTTCCACCAAAGATGGTATCTTTGCAATATGAAAAAGATTCTCGTCATTTGCTTTTTATGCCTTTCAGTCATTGCTTGTAATGCTGCAAAATCAAGCATCAAGCCCACCGAACTGACTACTGAGTATCAGGGTGATGCCTTTACTGATGAAGTGAGCCCCCGTTTTTCCTGGATTAACGTAGGCGACAAAAACGGTGCTGCGCAGACATCGTACCGCATCCGTGTGTTCAAAGATCCCGCTCATCCGGAATCTACTTATTGGGATTCCGGTGTAAATGCAAGCAGCGAATCTGTGCTTGTGCCCTACGTTGGCAAGGCGCTGGAGCCTTGTACAGATTATTACTGGCAGGTGCAGGTGTGCGACGAAAAGGGTAAGGAGTCGAAATGGAGCAAAGTGTGCCACTTCCACACCGGCGTGACAGATCCTTCTTTGTGGCAAGCGCAGTGGATTGGCGCCCCGTGGCAGGGAGAGCAGTCTTACGATGACACTATGGACGAGAACGTCCAGCCTGCGCCTATCCTCCGCAAAGAGTTTGAAATTACCAAGCCTGTGGCAAAGGCGCGCTTCTACGGCACCGGCCTCGGCTACTTTGAACTTTACCTGAACGGCAGCAGGGTTGGCGATGATTATCTTGTGCCCAACGAAACTAACTATGGCCTGCGCCCCAGGCTGGCAGAGCGCCTGATAAAGATAGGCGACCCGTTCAACGGCTATTCTGTCGCTTATGTCAGCTATGATGTGAAGGATATGCTTGTGAAGGGTAAAAACGCCGTCGGAGCGCTGCTGGGTAACGGTTTCTATGATCTTGTGTTCCGCCGCTTCGTGATGGGATACGGTACCCCGCGCTTCTTTGGCCAGATTGTCATCACATACAAAGACGGCACAAAGGATGTGATTGCCAGCGACACCGATTGGAAAATTGCCAAGAGTGCGCTCACATTTGACCAGATGTATATCGGAGAGAATTATGATGCCCGTCTCGAGCACCCCCTATGGTGCAAGGCCGGTTACGATGATTCATCCTGGGAGAATGTCGTAGAGAAGAAAGCTCCGGAAGGGACGCTGGTAACGCAGAAAGGCCCTGCAGACCGCATCACTGCTACATTTGAACCGGTCAGCATTGAGCGTGACAGCACAAACGCCATCATTGTATCTTTCCCGGAGGAGATATCCGGATGGGTATATCTTAAGGATCTGAATCTGAAAGAGGGGCAGGAGGTGACGTTGCGCTACCTTAACGAGTCGCTGGTTTGTACCAGCACCTACACCGCAAAGGGTTCCGGCAAAGAGTCTTACCACCCCAGGTTCAAATGGTTCGTATTCTCGCAGGTGGCTATAACCGGCCTGGATGACCTCAAACCTTCCCAGATCGAGGCCCACGCCGTCAATTCAGATGTCAAGCAGTCCACCTCTTTTGTGACCTCCAACGAGCTTATCAACAAGATAGACAAGATATGGCGCCGCAGTATGCTGGACAATATGCACGGCGGCGTCCCCAGTGACTGCCCTCACCGCGAGCGCATCGGCTATACCGGCGACGGAGAATCGGTCGGCCCCACTACTATGACAGCAATGGCTTCACAGACCTTTTATAACAAGTGGATTCACGATATCCTGGAGGCGCAGAAACCCGACGGCTATGTCGCCAATTCTGCCCCCTGGCAGCCCGAAGCCGGCGGCGGTATCGGTTTTGGTGCGGCAATGGAGTTTGTCCCCACCGATTTCTACTGGCAATTCGGTGACGAGCGCATCCTGCGCAAATGCTATAAGGCTATGCAGGACAATACCCGCTGGATGCTGAACTGGGTTGACGACCGCGGCATAATGGAGAGCCGTTCAGGCCATTATTTCCGCGATCTTGGAGAATGGGTCCCCGCTACCGGTCTGCCCAGCAATGCTCTGGTACACACCTGGTTCCTGTGGGCTTGTGCAAAGAAGACTGCCGATGCGGCAGAACTTTTCGGTGACACTGAATCGTACGAATACTTCTCCGCCCTCCGTGACCGCACCTGGGAGGCATTCCACAAAGTATTCTATAACCCCGAGACAGGCTCTTACGGCAAACACGGCAGCAATGTATTCGCCCTTGCGATGGGTGTGCCCGCAGACCGTCAGGATAAGGTCGTCGCAGCGCTGGTTTCCAACATTGCAGAGGTTGGAAACCATCTCGATACCGGTTTCTTCGGTATCCGCTATCTTTTTGAAGTGCTCGTCAAATACGGACAGGCAGATCTCGCTTATGAGATTATCAACAAGCGCGACTGGCCCAGTTTCGGCTGGTGGATAGAGCAGGGGGCAACCGTCACCTGGGAGCAATGGGATGGCAAGTTCTCCCACAACCACCCCTTTATGGGCGGCGGCATCCTCTGGTTCTACCGTGACCTCGCCGGTGTTGAACCGACAAGCCCCGGCTACCGTACATTCGAAATCCGCCCCACTATGCCGGAAGGCCTCGAATGGGTCAAGTTCCACAAGGACTGCCCCTACGGCAGAATAGTATCAGAGTGGAAAAAGGATGCTGACGGCACCCTCACTATGAACATCGCCGTTCCGGTGGGAACGACCGCCACAGTTATTTATCCCGGGAACGGCACCCTCCGCGAAGAAACATTCCCCAGCGGCAAATACACCATTAAGACAAAGTAGGTTTACCGGGGTAGGTCCAACTTATTTGCAGGGACCTATCCCGAATACATTAATAAAACCCACATTATGGGGTAGGTCTCAATCATTCCATCGGACCTACCCCATATTTTGTGTGTAGCTACGTCGCTTCGCTGCGGCGGCACTTGCCTCCAGAAACTTCCGTTCGCTAAAGCTCACTCCATCCCTCCCAACACATCCTGCGTCATCCGCTTTGCGGATAACTTGTCTGCGTCGGGCCCCTCCCGTTTTACGAGGGCACGGGCGCCCACGGTTTCTTTGAGGCAAGTGCCGACCTACGACTTCGCTTCTTCCATTAGCTACCTCGGGGTGAAGCCGGCGGAGACGGCGGAGGAGGTGTCGCGGTCTTTTATAGTGGCGAGAAGGTCGAGGGCGAATTCTGTGGCATATCCGGGACCGCGGCCGGTTACTATGCGGCCGTCCACTACGCTGCCAGCCTCTAAGTGGGTGATGCCGGCAGCTGCAAGTGCGCTCTCGAAGCCGTCGTAGCAGGTCATCCTTGCACCCTTGAACATATCACCCTGTGCGGCGAAAACCACTGCCGGGGATGCGCATATTGCTGCGACCCCTCCGCCGGCTGCGTAATGCTTACGCAATATTTCCATCAGCGGGGCGAATTCTGCGAGGTTCCTGGCGCCCGGCATACCTCCCGGGAATATCAGGAAATCTTCAGGAGAAGCGTCGTCGTTTATTATCTCTTCGAAATCTTCCCAGCAGAGGTCGCTGATCAGCTGCAGACCGTGAGCCCCTTCTACCAGTGAATTGTCATATATCGATACGGTTTTTGCCTCGACGCCTCCGCGACGGAGAATATCGAGAGTTGCAATGGCCTCGACCTCTTCAAAGCCGTCGGCCAGAAAAATAAAGTTTCCTTTCATAAAACTTGGCTTGTAATCTCCTCAAAGTTAAAAAAAATGCTACTTTTGCAAAACCGCATTTATCATACACTATGAACAAACTTGGTTTCGACAGGGATAAATATCTTGCCATTCAGTCGAATAAAATCAAGGAGCGCATCGCTATGTTCGGCGACAAGCTCTATCTTGAATTTGGAGGGAAGCTCTTTGACGATTATCACGCCAGCCGTGTGCTGCCGGGCTTTGCTCCCGATGCCAAGATCCAGATGCTTCTCCAGATGAAGGATGAATCGGAGATTGTGCTGGTAATAAACGCCAACGATATCGAGAAAAACAAGATCAGAGGCGATCTGGGTATCACATACGATATGGATGTGCTCCGCCTGATAGATGCCTTCCGTGGTTACGGACTCTATGTGAGCAGTGTAGTGCTGACCCGTTTCGCTAACCAGTCAAATGCCATCGCATATCAGAAGAAACTGGAGGGCCTTGGCCTGAAG
>CAMKTW010000162.1 GCA_946415795.1 uncultured Bacteroidales bacterium | reverse complement strand
TAGCAGTGGAACAGGATAGCCAGAAAAAATTCATCCACGCCTCCACCAGCGCGATGAAGGTGATAATCGACAAACAGACCATCGCCGACTATGTTCTTTCGCACAAATCCTCAAAAGGCGTACGAGTTGTAAGAATAAACTAAAATGGTTATATTTGCTGCTTGATTTTTAGCAGGATGCACCGTTTTAGTTTAGATTAGATGCACAGGATATTTTTGCCGATATACAGGTTTTTCTGCCGCCACAAAGCGCTCCTGTATTCACTTATGGCCGCAACAACTATTGTTTTTGCCGCCTTCGGATTAAGGGTAACATACCAGGAAGATATAACTGAACTGCTCCCCACAAGCAGCGTCGAGAGCGAGTTGGCCTTCGGCTCCATAGGTCTCAAGGACAAGATTTACATCCAGGTCACATCTGCCGGTGACCGGCTTGGCACAGAGGAACTCGCAGAACGTACCGACGAATTTGTTGCACTTCTGGAGCAGAAGGATTCCACCGGAAAATTCATAAGCAACATTCTCTGCCGGATGGAGCCCGAAACCGCGCTGAACGCGTTGGATTTTGTACTCGGGCACATACCCTCCTTCATTGACACAACTGCTTATTCTGCCTTCGCAGACGCTGTAAAACCCTCCGCAATCCGTGAGAGGCTTGAAGCCGATGCCGCCATCATAATGGAAGACGAGACTGGTGATGCCACCCAGGCTGTCGGCTATGACCCGCTCTGCCTGCGCGACGCGGTTATCGGCGACCTGCTGGGCGATGTATCCGGCGGATACAATATAATTGACGGACACTTCTTCTGCCCTGACAGCACCGTGGCGATGGCATATCTGGCCCCGGCTTTCAAGACTCTTGACAGCGGCACCGCCACCGCCTTCTCGCGGATGATGCGCTCTACCGTGCGGGAGTTTGAGAAGAGTTATCCCGACGCCAGGGTGCTTTACCACGGCGAACCTATCGGCAGCGTATCCAACGCCACCAGAATCAAGGGAGATCTGGCATTGACGGTGGGCATATCCATTTTGCTGATACTCATCCTCCTGATGATTTGCTTCAAGAGCTTCTCGCTGCTGTGGCGGATTCTTGTACCGATAATCTACGGCTCGCTGTTCGCTTTGTCGTGTGTCTTCTGGATCAAGGGAGAGATGTCGCTGCTGGCACTGGGCTTTGGCGCGATAGTACTGGGAGTGGCAATAAGCTACTGCCTGCATTTGCTTATCCACCATTACTATGTGGGCGATGTCGAGAAGTTGCTCATCGAGGAATCGACACCCGTTTTCCTGGGGTGCATAACCACGATTGGCGCCTTCCTGAGCCTGTTGTTCACCGACAGCGAGCTGCTGCGCGACTTTGGCATGTTCGCTTCTCTTGCCCTGGCCGGGAGCACACTGTTCGCACTGATATTCCTCCCCCATCTTCTCTCCAAGAAAAAGGGAGATACCGACAAGGCGACTTTCAAAGCCATCGACAGGATAAATTCATTCCCCTACGACCGCAACAAGTGGGTTCTTTCCATACTCTCGCTGCTGATTATCGTGGGCATATTCTTCTCGGGCGACGTCAAGTTTGACAGCGATTTGCGCAACCTTGATTATAACTCTGAAGACGAGCTGGAGAGCGAAGCGCTGTTCAATGCCAAAAACAACGACGGGTACGAGCATCTCTACTATGCCACCGTATCCACCGATCTGGACGAAGCACTGGAGGCCAACCTGGCCCTCTCCGGGATACTGGATTCTTTGCTTACGGCCGGCACGGTGCACAGTTACTCCGATATGGTATCCAGACTGTTCATAAATGACGGGCTGCAACAGCAGCGCATCAATACCTGGAACAAGTTCTGGACCCCCCGTTTAAAGAGCGAGGTGCTCTCCACCATTACCGCCGAAGCTGTTCGCGCCGGTATCTACCCCGATATGTTCCAAGGGTTTGAGACCATCCTGAACACTCCGTACGAGCCGGCGTCGCTGCTGGAGGCCGGAGTCATTCCCGACAATCTGCTCTGCAACTATATCGAGCGCAACGCAGATAACCAGTATATGGTATTCAGCGACGTGTCGATGGCTGCAGAAGACAAGGACAACGTCACCGCCGAGGCGGTAAAGAACCCCAGGACGTTTATCCTGGACCCCTTCTACTATTGCAAAGATATGGTGCAGATGATTCACGACGACTTCAACATCGCGGTGTGGATATCTTCGCTGTTCGTGCTGCTGATACTGCTGCTAAGCTATAGAAACATAATCACTGCCCTGCTGAGCTTTATTCCGATGGGTGTCAGCTGGTTTGTGGTGCAGGGCTATATGGCCCTGATCGGTCTGGAATTCAATCTGATAAACATAGTTGTCTCTACATTCATTTTTGGCGTCGGGGTGGACTACAGCATCTTCATCACTGAAGGGCTGCTGTCTGAGGCCCGCACCGGCAGCCGGGAGATGCTGGGCCACCACAAGGCGGCCATATTCTTCTCTGCCGCAATCCTTGCGATAGTGACCTGCTCGCTGCTGTTCGCCCGCCATCCCGCCATCCGCTCCATTGGTCTGGCGACCCTGATCGGAATGGCAACGACGATCATGATATCCTATTCTCTGCAGCCGTTCATCTTCCGTCAGTTGATGAAGATCCCTGCATACAGGAAAAGTGTAATGAAAAAGAAACCTTATGTCGCAGATAATAGATAGTACTCTCTATTCCGACATGCTCCGCCAGGGGGCGGCAAGCCTCTATAAAGACAAAACCGTCGTAAACGACCTCAACGTATTCCCTATCCCGGACGGCGATACGGGCGACAATATGTATATGACCTTAAAGGCCGGTGCCGGAGAGACTGTCGGAAAGCAGGAAACGCTCTCCCAGACCGCACACAGCGCCGCCCAGGGAATGCTTCTGGGCGCCCGCGGAAACTCCGGCGTGATTCTTTCGCGCATCTTTGCCGGCCTGGCAAAGGGGCTCGAGGGGTTGGAACAGGCCGACGCCGCCGCATTTGCCCGGGCTATGTCTGCCGCTGTCAAGGAGGCCTACGGCGCCATCCCCGTCCCGGTTGAGGGGACCATCATTACAGTGCTCCGCGAAGGGGCGGAAGGGGCATCCGGCCGTTCACTCGAGGAGTATTTCGATACCCTGCTGGCGGCTATGAAGGTCTCCCTGGACCACACCCCGGAAAAGCTGGAAGTGCTAAAGCAGGCAGGCGTGGTGGACAGCGGCGGCGCCGGGCTGCTCTGCATCTTCCGCGGTATGAACGAGGCGCTGCACGGCATATCCCGGGCAGAAGATGGTGCGGTAGAGGCCACGACGCAGGCCGCAACCGTCGATCTTTCAAAATTTACTGAAGACACCCCGCTGGAGTTTGGCTACTGCACCGAGTTCCTCCTCCGCCTGACCCGTGCCAAGACCAATCTTGACACCTTTGACATAAAGGAGCTGACCGACTGGCTGGATGCCAACGGCGAGAGCGTCGTGGCTTTCCGCGACGGATCGATAGTGAAGGTACACGTGCATACTTTCACCCCCGGACAGATCCTGAACCACTGCCAGCAGTACGGCGAGTTCCTCACCGTCAAGGTAGAGAATATGACTCTGCAGCACCACCAGGAGAGCAACCAGAACAACGCCTCCTTCAACCATCCCAAACAGAAATACGGTATAGTGACGGTGGCTGCGGGCGAGGGGCTGATTGCCGCCTTCAAGGAGGGCGGAGCCGATGTCGTAATCCCCGGCGGCCAGACTATGAACCCCTCCACCCGGGATTTCATCCGGGCCTTCGACCAGATTTACTCCGACAACATACTTGTATTCCCCAACAACCCCAACATCAAGATGGCTGCCGAACAGGCCGCAGGGATGTACAGTAAGGCCAAAGTAAGGGTCATTCCCTCCGCCACCGTCGGAGAGGGGTACTACGCTATAGCATCGGCCGACCGCGACTGTACCGACATCGACCAGGTTGTCTCCGACATCTCCCGGGTAATGGAATCAGTGGATACCGGTATGATATCCCGCGCCATCCGAGACGCCGAAGGTGACGGTGTGCATG
>CAMKTW010000161.1 GCA_946415795.1 uncultured Bacteroidales bacterium | reverse complement strand
GCTGGATACTGTTTGCCGCGGCATTTGCAGTAGCGATGTGGACAAAACTGAGTCCGATACTGATAATCGCGCTGGCGGGCGTTGCGGGCTATCTGATATACGGCACGTAATTACCTGGATTCAGTTGTAAGGACAGCTTCAATTGCAAAAGCATACTCATTACCGTCCCAATCCTGTACTGCAGCCGAAGCCTTGAGTTGTGCCGTCTTGTCTGCCGCTACAGTCAGTGTGGCGGAACTGCCGGGTTTGAATGTAATGCCCACCAACATCCCCTGAATGATATTGCCTAAGTTCTGTTCTGCTTCTTTGAGATACTGGGGGTTGACCTTAACCGTGTAAGGCTTGTGAACGGGATACTCCTTGTAATCAGCGACCGTAGTTTCACCAAAGCTGATTGTAATCTCACCGTACTCGGATATCTTAATCAGATTGACATTCATCTGATAATTGAGGGCATCGCTGTCGATGTCAACGCCCTTTTCTTTTAAATAAGCCATCATCTCGTTAAGGTCGCAACCGGTAAAACGACGGCCGACGGTCTGTTTGAGGTCACCGCCACTACCTTCTATGAACAACTCTCTGACCTTCCAGTCACGGCATATGTTCTTGGAAAAAGTGGTCTCTTCTACCTTCTCGGGGATGTATGCAGGAACATCCTTTATGGTTTCCGCCCCATCTTCAATAATAGTGACAATTGCAGGAACCTCACTTGAGGGGTCCTCTACAAATTCAATCATAAGGGTGCCGAAACCCTCGACAATATAATATCTGACATTCCCTTCACCGTCTTCTACCTTATAGGGATATAACTCATAATAAACATCACTTACGGTCTCCTCTGCCTTGGTGATGACCTTGGTTTCCATTACATCTACAAAACCCAGGGTCGCGGTACCATTTCCGCCGAAATCGTAGCTTACGAGTTTGCGGGAAGAAGTGGCCACATAGTCTGCAACCACCCCTGCAGTTACAAACTTATCATATTTTGTCTCTTCCAGCACGGGCATAGAACCACTCTTGTCTTTACTGGGATCAGGTTCTTTATTACAGGAAACTGCCACGGAGACAATCAAGGGTAGAATTGCTGCAAGAGCAAGAGTTTTTAACGCAATTTTCATAGATGCCGGATTTATTAGAATAGCTTGAAGTTAAGAGAGAAGCGCATCATAGGAAACCATCTCCAGCCGAGAGCCTTCTCCAGGAGATCAATGTATTGTTGGTTATCGGCTATCTGCTCATCTGTCAAGGCCGCCAGGTCGTGAACAATGATATCTGTGGTTAAAAGGACATCCTTTCCATCCAGATCATACGTGTACATCTTGAAATCAGATGTGTTGTACATTACTCCAAGGTCAAAGCCAAAGCTGACAATGCCTTTTGGCACACCACGGCCAAACCCCAGGCCAAGATATGGCTTCACACTGGGACGCCGGACGTCAAACTTAAGCACCCCGTCCTTGT
This sequence comes from uncultured Bacteroidales bacterium, assembly GCA_946415795.1. GTDB lineage: Bacteria > Bacteroidota > Bacteroidia > Bacteroidales > UBA932 > Equibacterium. The sequence goes on along the minus strand of CAMKTW010000161.1, from coordinate 2,623 downwards.
CTGTACCTACACGACTGTCTCCCAATTTGATATATGCATTGTTATACTCAGCAGGGTCACAGGGCAGAGGTCCCGCAGTAACGTCAATCAAGTGGGAGCCGCCTATGAATGTTCCGGCAGTAATCCGGAAACTGCCCGAGGTGAACGGATAGAAATCAAGGAGAAGATTGAACTGGCCCAGTTTCATACTACCTGCCAGGTCAACGGTTGATCCCTCTGGAACCTTGAAACTCTCCCTGATGTTTGACGGAAGCCTGTCTGCAGGGAACCTCAGATAAGGCGCAACGTACTCTTCAAAAGGTTTCTTTGCAAAGAAGGGGGCCTTGCTGGTAGATATCTCATTAAATGAATAGCCGCCCCGGAGTTGGAAGTGATTGCCCATAGTTACAGCCAGCTGACCGCCAATACCGTCAATACCGGCAGTCACACCGATACCGAGGTGGTTAAACAACCTTGAGTCCGTTTTCTGGGCAACAGCCGTGGCACTTATTATCAGTGCACCAAGGATAACAGCGAGTTTCTTCATATTACGACTACAGCGCTTACATTCTTAAAAAAGCATATTTGCCCGAATATAACACTTTTTATTTTTCCCAACAAATGTATTATCCGCAGCCACTCCTTCGTTTAACAGGTCACTAACCTGTATTAAAAGAAAAGCAGGGTTCCTGACCCTGCTCTTCACATATGTGTTATTATCTATTATTGCTACTTATCAGCCACTATGAACGCCAGTATCTCATTCTTCTTGACATTGGCGCCCTGAGCGGGATAAACAGCCACGAATTTGCCGGTCGCGGGAGCTTTGATCTCTTCCAGGCCGTAGTATGCCTGAACGCGGCAGATGATGTCACCCTCCTTAACCTTGTCGCCGACCAGAGGTGCGGTGGACTCATCCACCACATCGTACTGCCAAACGACCTGGCCGGTAGTGGGAGCCTGAATCGCAACAGCATCGGGATAAACCTCGGTAACCTTGCTGATGTCAATCTTGGGAACCTCAACCACGGCACGTTTAACGATAATCGGGGCGCCGGCCTTTTCACGGGCTGCCTCCAGATCCTTCACAAAGCGCTGCTTTGCAACGCCGCTCTTATAATCAAGATACTGACGCTCGTGCATTGCCAGTTCAAAGAGCTCTTCGTCGTCCTGACCGCAGTCCCAGCCGTGCTCTTTCATCATTGCACGGTAGTGATCCAGCTGGTCGGGATATGCGTCCTGAGGCTCGCCGTCGTAGAACTCGTAGCCTTTCTCCTTTGCCAAAGCGAGAATCTCGGGTGCGAGAGGGCCGGGCAACTTGCCCGCCTTGCCCAGAATCATATTCCAGGTATCGGGATCGATGTTCTTCCAGCGGGGCTCTCCCTTGATGATGCTCATCAGGTTGAGCAGTGCGGTGTTCTTGGTGTACTGGCTGAAAGGGGTCACCAATGGCGGGTAACCGAGTTTTGGCCATACATATTCAACCTCCTGGAACAACTTGACAGCAAGCTCATCGAGACTGAGCTCTTTCTGGCCTTGTTTCTTGAGCGACATATTTATAGCGCCCTGGAAGCCCTTGAGGTCAGCCATCATAGAGCCCATCATACCGCCGGGAAGACCGCAGCCCACCAGCAGTGAACTCATCTTTGAGTTGGTCGGCTCAATGAAGAAGCCCAGGAAGTCATCCATAAAGCTCTGGGTGAGGCGGCGGACCTCCATATATGCGTCCATATTGAGATCCTTTACAAGGAAGCCGTCTGCCTTCATCATCTCGCGGATGGTAATCACATCGGGATGAACCTTGCCCCACGAGAGCGGCTCTACTGCCACGTCCAGATAGTCAGCGCCGGCGCGTGCCACCTCCAACATACTTGCGGGAGAGAAGCCGGGGCCGCAGTGACCGTGATACTGAACCTTTATGTGGGGATATTTCTTCTTTATGCTGGAGACCAGTTTGCCCAGTGCAGTGGGACGGCCGATGCCAGCCATATCTTTGAGGCAAATCTCGTCGCAGCCATATTCAACCACCTTGTCCACAACACCCATATAATACTCCACGGTATGTATGGGGGAATGGGTGATACTGAGCGCCACCTGGGAAATCATACCGGCCTTCTTGGCGTATTCAACCGAGAGGCGGAGGTTGCGATGGTCGTTCAAGCCGCAGAAAGAACGCGAAATATTGGTACCCTGGGCACACTTTACCTTGTACATCAGCTCACGCACATCCTTGGGAACCGGGTTCATGCGCAGCGCGTTCAAACCACGCTCAAGCATGTGAGTCTGGATGCCCACCTTATTGAAAGGAGCGGTCCATTTGCGTACCGCCACGTTGGGATTTTCACCGAAAAGCAGATTGACTTGTTCAAACGCGCCGCCATTGGTCTCCACGCGGTCGAAGCAACCCATATCGATGATGGCGGGGGCCACCTGCAAAAGCTGATCTACCCTCGGAACATATTTGCCCGAAGACTGCCACATATCTCTGTATACCAGAGAGAATTTTATTTCGCGTGCCATTTAAAAATATTATTTGTTTTGATGAACGGACGGCAAATTTAGCCAAAAAATGTTGGATTTTGAAAAAAATGTTTACCTTTGCGCTCCACATAACACGGTGCCTGTAGTTCAGTTGGTTAGAGCG
>CAMKTW010000160.1 GCA_946415795.1 uncultured Bacteroidales bacterium | reverse complement strand
ATGCTGAAAAACGGCAGATTGAGGTGATGCCGGCGTCGAGATTCATCACCGAGGCCGAGTCGTTCATTGTGGGCGGCGGCCGCACCAAAGAGAGCTGCATCAGCGCCCTTCAAGCCCGCTTCCCCTATCCCGATGCGCAGATCCGCTACGAGGAATACTCCACCAAGGATGCGCTGAGAGAAGTTCTCACCAAGCCCGGGTATCCAAAGGGAGACAATATGATTGAGTGGACAGATGCCTTGTATGTGAACCAGATGCGCGGCGTTCTGCTGGGTGTGGACAGCGTGGACGTCTCCCTGAGCCGCAGGGCAGCCTCCAAACTGGGCTCCCTGCAGAAGGCCGACGGCGGCTTTGGGTGGTTCCCGTGCTGCAACTCAAGCGACCTGCTCACACTGATGTTCCTGGACAAGACATACTATCTGCGCGAGGTGGATGCCCTGCCCCGCGGCACCGGTATCGACAAGCAGATAGAGAAAGCTATGGGTTATGTGGACAAGCGCATAGGTGAGATCACCTCTGCCAAGGAGTGGGACTGGCGTGAGCTGACCTACTTCTTTGCAGCCGGAGCGGAGCATCCGAAAGTGGCTATGAGCGAGAATTCACAAAAGGTGCTTGCAGAATACCTCAAGCGCTGCAAGAAAGAGGGCTGGCAGGATCTGCCGGTTGTCGAGAAAGCCAAACTCTGCACTGTGCTTAAGGCGGCAGGAGAGCAAAAACAGTTGGTTGCCGTGATGAGTTCGCTGCGCGACTATGCTGTGCGCAACGACAATATCGGCTGCTACTTCCCCAATGCGGTGATGCCCTGGCGCGGCTTGCTTCACACTGAGATATATGCCCATTCCCTGCTCGCTTCAGTCTTTGCCGAGGCGGACCAAATGGATATCGCCAAAGGTATCCTTAAGTGGCTCCTGCTGCAGAAGCACAACCAACAGTGGAAGAGCAATATGGCCAGCGCCGATGCTATATTCGCACTGCTCAAATATCGCGCTCCCGACGTCAGGTTCGGTGCCGTATATTACACATATCGGGCGCCTATGCTCGATGTCAGGGAATCTTCCAACCAGATGGGCGTAAGGCGCAGCTGGTGGCGTAACGGCAAGATGCTCAGCGACGGAGAGAAGTTGCGCGTGGGTGACAAGATAGAGGTCCGCTACGATATTTACAATAGCGAGAACCGCTCGTTTGTGGTGATGGAGGCATCGCGTCCCGCCTGCTTCTACCCTGTGGACGAGCGTTCCTGGGGTTCGCACTGGTTCTACTGTGAGCGCAAGGAGGACCGCACGATATATTACTTCCAGACGCTGGCAGAAGAGGATACCAGGCTTTCCGAGTCTTTCTATGTGACCCAGGAAGGTACATTCAACAGCGCCCTCGTGACCATCGAATCGCTCTATGCCCCCGAATACAGGGGCCATACTGGGGCGTTTAAGGTAGATACAGCAGAGTAGGGATGACCCTGTACGAGACACTGCACCGGAGTGCCACGGATTTCGGCTTTGCCGCCTTCGGGGCCGCTGAAGCCTGTGCCCTGGGCCCGGATGCGGAGCGCCGCCTGCAGGATTATCTCGCCGAGGGGCGCAACGCCGATATGGACTATATGGGGCGCAATGTAGAGAAGCGCCTGGATGTGACCCTTCTGGTAGAGGGGGCGCGTTCTGTGATGGCCTTCCTGGTCCCATACAGCCATCACGACGACCCTTGCATAGCCTCGTTCGCCCACGGCGAGGATTACCACAAAGTGATCAAGGACCGTATCCATACCTTTGTGGCGGCCAACCGCGGGGCGCTGGATGCAGCCGCGGGGGGTGCTTTCCGCTTTCGTGCCTTTACCGACAGCGCTCCGGTGATGGAGCGGGAGTGGGCGGTCAGGTGCGGCCTGGGTTTCATCGGCTGTAACAATTTCCTGATAAGTCCGGTGGCCGGGTTACGCACCCTGATAGGGGTTTTGGTATGCAACGTGCCGTTTAAAATTGTGGACTGCGAGCAGCTGCGTGCCCAGAAAGAGGCGGTGCCCGACGGCTGCGGCGCCTGCGGCGCCTGTATCCAGGCCTGCCCGACAGGGGCTCTTATGGCCCCTTTCAAGATAGATGCCCGACGCTGCATATCGTTTCTAACTATTGAGGCGCGGGAGCGGGACAATTCGTCGCCTGCGGTGCACGGCCACCTGTTTGGCTGCGACTGCTGTATGGACGCCTGTCCCTGGAACCGCGATATCGAGGGGTGGCCCCAGTTCAGCAGCAATGCGGACCGGCTGGCCGATAAACCCGGCGATATTTTTAGTATATTTGCAAGACAACGAAAATAATCTCTCAGATGAAATCTATCCTTGGCGTAGGGAATGCCCTGACAGACATCCTGGCGATATTGCCGGACAACGGGATCCTTGAGAAATACTGTCTTCCCGTGGGGAGTATGCAGCACGTGGATGCCGACACCGGCAACAAGATATGGCAGGATTTGAAGGACAAGGGGATAAAATATGTCGCCGGCGGTTCCGCGGCCAACACCATCAGCGCCTGCGCGATTCTGGGAATGAAGACGGGCTTTATCGGCAAGGTGGGCAAGGACGACATCGGGTCCCTGTTCAAGTCGGATCAGGTCCAGGAGGGGATAGAATCTATGCTTGAGCGGGGCAAGGCCCCCAGCGGCCGCTGTATGGTGATTGTCAACAAAGAGACATCGGACCGCACTTTTGCCACATACCTGGGTGCTGCGCTGGAGTTGGGTCCTGAGGATCTTGATCCTGCAAGGTTTGAGGGTTATGATTATCTGCACATAGAGGGTTATCTGGTGCAGAACCAGCGGCTTGTGCGGCGTGCGGTGGAGATTGGCCGCGAGAAGGGGATGCAGATTTCTCTTGATCTGGCAAGTTATAATGTGGTGGAATCCAACCTGGCATTCCTGCACGACATTGTCCGTAATTATGTGGACATTGTCTTTGCAAATGAGGCGGAGGCGCTGGCCTTTACCGGGATGGATCCCCGCCGGGCAGTGGACCAGATAGCCGGGATGTGCCGCATTGCCATAGTCAAGGAGGGCAAGAAGGGTTCCCTTATAAAATCCGGAGATGAATTCCACTTTGTGGATGTCGCTGACGGCATACCGCGAGACGGCACCGGGGCTGGCGACGTCTATGCCGCGGGCTTCCTGTACGCCCTCTCTCTGGGGCAGCCGCTGGATGTATGCGGCAAGGTGGGGAGCATCATCGCCGCGAAGGTCATCGAGGTTATCGGCAGCAAGATTGACATACCGCGCTGGAAGGCAGCAAAGGCAGAGATCCGCGCATTAATGGGGATTGAGAGATGACGTTTGAACTGCTTGCCATCGACCCCGCGTCGAACGCCCGGAGCGGTCTGATAACTACTGCGCACGGCACAATCCAGACTCCCATCTTTATGCCCGTGGGCACTGTGGGGAGCGTAAAAGGGGTCTATCACAAAGACCTGAAGGAGGATGTGCGGGCACAGATAATCCTTGGCAATACATATCACCTGTATCTGAGACCCGGGCTGGAGATACTGCGCAAGGCGGGAGGGCTGCACCGTTTCACCTCTTGGGACCGCCCGATGCTTACCGACAGCGGCGGCTTCCAGGTGTTCTCGCTGAGCCCGATCCGCAAGATTACCCCGGACGGGTGTACCTTCTCGTCTCACATAGATGGCAGCCGGCACACCTTTACTCCGGAGAACAATATGGATACCCAGCGCACCATCGGTGCCGACATTATTATGGCGCTGGACGAGTGCTGCCCGGGCGACGCCGATTATGCGTATGCAGAGAAATCACTGAACCTTACCCAGGGATGGCTGGAGCGCTGCATAGCCCGTTTTGACTCAACAGAGCCCCTCTACGGATATCCCCAGGCGCTTTTCCCGATTGTGCAGGGGTGCGTTTATCCGGACCTTCGCAAGCGGGCTGCGGAGCACGCTGTGGCCCTTGACCGCGAGGGGTATGCCATAGGCGGCCTGGCCGTAGGGGAACCCACCGAGAAAATGTACGAGATGCTGGAGCTGCTCCATCCGCTGCTGCCCGCCGGCAAGCCGCGCTATCTGATGGGGGTCGGCACCCCCTCCAACATCCTTGAGGGTATTGCCCGGGGTGTGGATATG
>CAMKTW010000159.1 GCA_946415795.1 uncultured Bacteroidales bacterium | reverse complement strand
AATCCGTTGCAGCCGTGGTGCTCTATCACCTCCACCTCGACATCTTTGGGGGCAATCTTCTTGATATAGGCCTTGAACAGGGCCGCAACCTTGTCGCAACGCTGGTTGGGAACCAGACGCATAGACACCTTTGCACGGGCACCCCGCGGGATGATTGTCTTGGATCCCTCTGCGGTGAAGCCACCCACGATTCCGTTCACATCCAGACACGGTCGGATAGAACGGCGCTCCTGACTGGAATAGCCCTTCTCGCCACGCACCCCCCTCACGCCTATCTCGCGCTCAAACTCTTCCTGGTCGAAAGGCGCCCTGGAGAGCATCGCCCGTTCTTCTGCAGACAAATCCACCACATCATCGTAAAAACCGTCTACGGTGATGCGGCCGTCGCGGTCAATCAGCTTGCTTATAATTTCGCACAGCACATTTGCCGGGTTTGCCACGGCACCGCCGTAATGTCCGGAGTGCAAATCGGCATCTGGCCCCTTGACCACAATCTCCATATAGGCCAGGCCACGCATACCGCAGTTGATCGAGGGCACCTTGGCCGATATCATCGTGGTGTCTGATACCAGGATTATATCGCAGGCAAGCATCTCTTTGTTCTGCTCAATCCACTCCGGAAGGGAAGGGGAACTTATCTCCTCCTCTCCCTCAAAGATAAACTTCACGTTGTGGCGCAGACGGCCTGAACGCACCAGATATTCAAAAGCCTTCAAGTGCATAAAAATCTGACCTTTGTCATCGTTGGCGCCGCGGGCATATATGGCTCCGTCACGGATTTCCGGCTCAAACGGATCGCTCTTCCACTCGGAAATGGGATCCACCGGCTGCACGTCGTAATGGCCGTAAACCAGCACGGTGGGAGCGGTGTCGCTCACCTTCTTGCCCGCAAACACCACCGGATGGCCTTTGGTCGGGCACACCCGGGCACTGTCGGCACCCGCCTCCAGCAGCAGTTCACTCAGGCGGCCGGCACATCTTGCCATATCGCCCCTGTGCTCAGCCTCACTGCTGACGGAGGGAATGCGCAGCAGCGAAAATAACTCCTGGTAGAATCTCTCTTCGTTTTCCTTTATATAATTATTCATCTGTCAGATTTTTACAAAAATAGCCAATTTTTACTAAATTTGCGGACTTTTAGCGCGATAATAAATCGATAATAAATCAATATCATAATAAAATGCAGATTAAAGAGAACAGAACCGACGACCTCAACCTCTCGTTAAACGTCAAACTTGAGAAGGCAGACTGGGCCGAGCCCCGCAAGAAAAAACTTAACGCATTCCGTCACAAGGCCGACATCAAGGGCTTCCGCAAAGGTATGGCTCCTATGTCGCTGATAGAGAAACTCTATGGCAACCAGGCTCTTGCCGATGTCATCAACGAGCTCGTGAGCGGAGCGCTGAACAAGCACATTGAAGAGAATAAACTCCAGATTATCGGTGAACCGCTCCCCAGCGAGAAGGAGATTAAGAACGACTGGGAAAATGGCGATACCCTGGAATTCGAATACGACCTCGGCCTTTATCCCGCCGTAAATATTGACGTCACCGCAGAAGACAGTATCCCTTATTACAAGGTTAAGGTTACGGAGGCTGCCAAGGCTGACTACAAGAAGAACCTGCTCAAGCAGTTCGGCCAGCTGGTTGACGGCGAAGCCCTGGGTGAAGACGACTTTATGACCTGCGACTTTGAGCAGGGCGAGACCAGGGTTGAGGACACCTACGTGGCTCTCCGCTCTATGGCAAGCGACGATATCAAGAAACAGTTCGTTGGTATCAAGCCGGGCGACACTCGCGAAGTAAACGTTGTCGAGACCTTTGCAAACGAGACCGACCGCGCCTCTATGCTCCGCCTCAAGAAGGAAGAGCTTGCAGCGATGGATCCCGTATGGAAGATGACCGTGAAGACCGTGAAGACCTTCAAGGATGCAGAAGAGAGCCAGGAGACTTACGACAAGATTTTCGGCGAAGGCACAGTGAAAGATGCCGCCGGCTTTGACAAGAAGATCGCCGAGCGCCTGGCTGACGAGTATCAGGTGGAGAGCGACTACCGCTTCAGCGTGGATGCCCGCGAGTACCTGGCCGGCAAGGCAAACCTCACCCTCCCCGAGGCCTTCATCAAACGCTGGCTGCTCGCAGCGAACGAGGGAAAGTTCACAATGGAGGACATCGAGAAGGAGTTTGATGCATTTATGAAGGACTTCCGCTGGGACATTATCCGCGGCGAAATTATGAAGGCTCACGAATTAAAGGTCACTAAAGAGGACCTGGAGAATGAAGCGCGCCGCTTCGTAAACTACCAGTACGCAATGTACGGTCTCCCCGCACTGCCCGAAGAGCAGACCCGCGAAGGTGTAAACCGCCTCCTTGCAGACCAGCAGCAGGCCCGCCGCATCTACGAAAAGGTGGAGAACGACCTGACGATCGACTTTGTAAAGAAGACCGCTACCCTTGCAAAGAAGAGCATCTCCCTTGAGAAGATGCGCGAAATGAACAAATAAACCCCGCTGAAGATGAAATCCGAATTTGAGAAATATGCGGTCAAAGACCGTGGCATAAGCTCTCTCACCCTCGACAAATACGGGTCTATAGTATCGAGCTATATGAACCCTATGATTATCGAAGAGCGTCAGCTCAATGTTGCCCAGATGGATGTTTTCTCCCGTCTGATGATGGACCGCATCATCTTTCTCGGATGCCCCATCAACGACGAGGTTGCCAACATAATCCAGGCCCAGCTGCTGTTCCTTGACAGCAACGGCTACGACACCGACATCTCGCTCTACATCAACTCCCCCGGAGGCGAGGTTTATGCCGGCCTGGGTATCTATGACACGATGCAGACCATTGCCAGCGACGTCCACACCATCTGCACCGGGTTGGCGGCTTCTATGGCCTCCATACTGCTGGCTGCCGGCACCAAAGGCAAGCGCAGCGCACTCCCCCACTCCCGCGTAATGATTCACCAGCCTATGGGCGGAGTGCAGGGCCAGGCCTCCGACATCGAGATTACCGCCCGCGAGATCCTGCAGCTCAAGAACGAGCTTTACGAGATTCTCGCAGAGCACACCGGCAAGACGATGGAACAGATTGTGGCCGATGCCGACCGCGACTTCTGGATGACATCCGACAAGGCCCTCGAATACGGAATGATAGACGAGATTGTCCGTCGCCCCGCCAATAAAGCAGAACGTAAATAATGGCCAAGACTCCCATCAAGAACGACAGGTGCGTATTCTGCGGCCGCAGCCAGGACGAGGTTGACCTGCTGCTTACCACCGACAACGCCGCCATCTGCTGCGACTGCGCCGAGGCGGCATACAACGCCGTGCGCGAAGTACTCCACCCCGCCGGCAGCAACATCAAGAGCAACGGCAAGGTCACCGGTGATTTCTCGCTTAAGAAACCCCGCGAGATGTACGACTTCATGAGCCAGTACGTCATTGGCCAGGATGCTGCGAAAAAGGTGCTTGCCGTGGCTGTATATAACCACTACAAGCGCATTGAGAACAAGGACCACGGACTGATTGAGAAATCCAACATCCTTCTGGTCGGCCCCACCGGCACCGGTAAGACCCTGCTGGCCCGCACCATCGCCAAGATGCTGAACGTACCCTTCGCGATAGTGGACGCCACGATACTGACAGAAGCCGGTTATGTGGGCGAAGATGTGGAGAGCATACTCACCCGCCTCCTGCAGGATGCCGACTATAATGTGGAGCGTGCGGAGCGCGGCATAGTGTTTATCGATGAAATCGACAAGATTGCCCGCAAGAGCGACAACCCCTCAATCACCCGCGACGTCTCAGGAGAAGGTGTGCAGCAGGCGCTTCTAAAGATTATCGAGGGGAGCATAGTTAACGTTCCGCCCCAGGGCGGGCGCAAGCACCCGGAACAGCAGATGATTGCCGTCAATACCGACAATATCCTGTTTATCTGCGGCGGCGCGTTTGAAGGTATAGAGCGCAACATCGCGCACCGCCTCAACACCCAGGTCGTGGGTTACGACGCCCAGCGCAAACGCGATATGATTGACAAGAACAATATGATCCAGTACGTTGCGCCGCAGGATTTGCGCGCATACGGCCTGATTCCCGAGATTATCGGC
>CAMKTW010000158.1 GCA_946415795.1 uncultured Bacteroidales bacterium | reverse complement strand
CGGGCAACATAGGCAGCGACATTGTCTCTCGCTTCTTTGCGCCTGCCACGATGACCCTCGGTGCCGGTGCCACCTGGTCCGTGAAGGGCTTGTCCCTGAGCTTTGACCCCCTCACCGGCGGGGTGCAGTTTGTCTCGGACGAGAACCTGCGCACCCGTTACGGCAACGAGATTGACAAGCTGTGCCGCTGGGAGCTTGGTGCCAAGTTCCGCGCAGAGGCTTCTGTCGAGGTGCAGGGCCTCAAGGTGGGCACCACTCTGGACCTTTTCTCCAACTATCTCAAGAAGCCCCAGAATATGACCATGGACTGGACTCTGGCGATTGTCGCCCCCCTGACCAAGTTCATATCCTTCTCGCTCAACTGCCGTGCAATCTACGACGACAAGATCAAGTTCAAATCGCTCAACGATGCCTCCGGCAACCCTATCCTCGACGACGAAGGCAACGTGAAACTCTTCCCGGCACTGCAGTTCCAGGAGATTGCCGGCCTCACATTCTCATACACGTTCAAATAGTGCAGCGCGCCTTTGACACCACGCTGGCAAGGCTGCTCGGCGACTGGCGGGGGCCGGTTCTGCTGGCAGTCAGCGGAGGCGTCGACTCAATGACGATGCTGTATCTTGCCCGACACTCTTCGCTGAACCTGGATTTTGCCGTGGCCCACGTCAATTTCTCCCTCCGCCCTGGAGACTGCGACAAGGACCAGGCACTGGTACACCACACCTGCCAGCAGGCGGGCATCCCATTCTATACCAGGAGGTTTGACACCGCCGCTTATGCGTCAGAAAAAGGCATATCCATAGAGATGGCAGCCCGCGAACTGCGCTACGGATGGTTCTCGTCGCTGATGGAGGAGCACGGCTACGGCCATCTTCTGGTGGCTCACAACCAGAATGACAGTGCAGAGACTATGATGCTCAACCTCCTGCGGGGGACCGGCCTCCGCGGGCTGTGCGGCATCCGGGAGACAAACGGAAATATCATCCGGCCTATGCTTGGCTTCTCCCGCGCCGATATCGAGGCCTTTGCTACAGAAAATAACATAAGTTTCCGGGAGGATTCCACCAACAGCGACGTCGAGATATCCCGCAACCGGCTGCGACGCAATGTCTTTCCGGAATTTGAGAAGATTAACCCGTCGATTCTCAACACCCTCTCTTCAGAAGCGGGGCATTTTGCCCAGGCAGAAGCTGTTCTGGACGAATTGTTAGCGGAAAAACGATCGACGCTATGCAAATATGAAGGCGACGCTGAATGCATATCCATAAAGGCGCTTATAAGAGAGCCTCACCGCGACTACTGGATGTTCCGGCTGCTGGCGCCCTGCGGTTTCACTCCAGCGCAGATTGAATCTGCTCTGGCGGCCATCGACGCCCAGAGCGGCAAAGAGTTCCTCAGCGCAACCCACCGCCTGCTGAAAGACCGCGAGTGTTTCAAGATTTATCCGCTTTCAGACTCCACCCTGCCCCATATTGAGGTGACGGTTTTTGACAGGACCGGGGACTTCGACCCCCGCAAGCACCCCTCAGACGTGCTCTATGCCGATGCAGACACCCTTAATCTCCCCCTTCAGGTACGCCCCTGGCGCAGCGGAGACCGCTTCCGTCCGCTCGGAATGCAGACCAGCCGCCTGGTGAGCGACTTTTTCACCGACCTCAAACTGGATCTGGAGCAGAAACGCCGCGCCGGCATAGTCTATTTTGAGGATTCCTACGGTGAACACGTCACAGCCGTCGCAGGTATCTCCTCCCCCCGTCTCGATGACCGCCACAAAATCACCCCCTCCACAAAGCGCATCGCCGCAATCTCCTTAAAATAGGATTTGCAATCCTGCATAAAAGATAAAGCGCCGTCCGGTTTTGCCCGGGTGGCGCTTTTTCCTGTTTAACCAAAAAAATACTATGAAAAAATCATCTTCGACTTATGTAAATACAACACCCGTGCCAAAGATGATTTTTCAAGGAAGATTATTTTATTTCTTTTATCGAAATAATATTGATGGGATACAGCGGAAGTCCGCGGGCGTTGGTCTCCACCGCAGCAATGTTGTCTATAACATTCATACCGTCAGTAACTTCGCCAAAGATGGTGTATTCACCGTCAAGATGAGAACACCCCTGCTCATCCTGAACGATATAAAACTGAGAACCGCTTGAAGATCGCTCCGGGTTCACACTGTCGCCGCGACGGGCCGCTGCGATAGCGCCCTTTTTGTGGTGCAGGCCGGGGACAATCTCTGCCGGTACAGTATAGTTGGGTCCGCCGCTGCCGTACAGTTCAACCTTTGTGGTGTCGCGGGTGAACGGGTCGCCCGCCTGAATCATAAAACCGTTGATTACGCGGTGGAACAGCAGGCCGTTGTAATAACCCTTGCGGGCAAGTTTTACAAAATTGTCGCGGTGCAGGGGGGTCTCTTTGTAGAGTTTGATCTTCATTGAACCCATACTGGTCACCACCTCCAGAACAGGCTCCTCAGGTATAGGATCTACAGTGACCTCCGGGACTTTTGTGGCGGTATCTACCGGTTCTACAACCTTGGCAGAGTCGGCCTTGCCACCCTCCGCCTGCTTTCTGCCGCCCTTGGGGTGGCAGCCTGTAACTATGATGCCCATAATCAGGAATGATGTTAAAAGAATTCGTTTCATATCTTTATAATTCTCGTTTCTTAATAAAAGTGACTGTGTCGCGGTAAGTCTTGGTGTGCGAGGTGAGCAGCAGGTAAAAACATACCACCATCGCTATCTTGAGCAGCATCCGCCAAAGGTCGCTCCCGATCCCGCCAAAGGCGAAGTGCGCAAGGACTGCCAGCAGCAAAGCTATTGCAAAAAACGGTACGGTATCCTTCAGAAGGTCGATAAATTTGATGCCTATGACATCTTTCAGCAGAAAGAACCATACCACGACAGCCAGATAGTTGACCGCGGTCACAGCCGCCGCCATAGTCACCAGACCTAACCGGTATGTAATCAAAGCGGTGGCAATCTGCATCGCCGCATTAATCAGGGTAAAGGTAAGGTAGCGGTCACTGCGACCCGCCGCCATTGCCATCTGGTTGAACAGCGTCTGGACAAGCGTTGCCATAAAATAAAAGCAGTACAGGCGCAGGATGGGGATGGCCGGCAAAAACTTGGGATTGATTATGTTGAAAAATTCCGGGGCGATAAGGCCCAGTCCAAGCATCGCCGGGAAGGCTGCGAACGCCACGAACCGGGTCAATTTACGGAAGATGGCCCTTCGGCGCCCGGCATCATCCCCGGCTGCGGCCATTACCGGCTGTCCAACGCTGGTGGTCATACCTGTGAACACCTGGCTGGCCATTCCAGCCCACTTGCTGCCCTGAGAGTAATAACCCACATCGTCATCGGAGTAAATGCGATATGCCCGGCCCAGAATCACGGAGAATATGTTTGTCTGTATCTGGGTTACAAACGACGCCCCAACCAGCCTGAAACCGAACGGCAACATCTCCCTAACCGGCTTGAAACTTATTCCAAAGCTGGGTTTCCACGGGGTGAAGGCCACTTTAAGAAGCGAGACAATTGCCGACTGCACCACCGAATGTGCCACAAGCGCCCAGTACCCGAAGCCTTTCGCAGCCAAAACCACAGCCACTATTCCGGCAACGACGGCGCCTGTGATGTCCATAGCCGCCCGCTGCCTTATCATAAGCCTGCGCAGCAGCCAGGCATCGGAAGATATCGAGCAACTCACAAAGAAGAACGACAGAAACAGCACCCTTGCAACCTTGACCAGTTCGGGCTGATGGTAAAAACGGGCGATGGGACCCGCCAGAAAAAAAAGAATCAGGTAGAGGCAGGCGCTCACGGCCATTGTGAACCAGAACACCGAATTATGGTCTTCGTGAAGGATTTCACCGCGGTTTATGAGCGCTGCCTTGAAGCCCCCCTCCTGCATTGTGACGGCGATGGAGGTGAATATGGCCAGTTTCCCCACGATGCCGTAGTCACCGGGTGTCAGACAACTCAGAAGCACAATTCCCAACACGACACCAATCAGCTGCTGGAGGCCGTTGTTCATAGCCCCCCAGAAAAGTCCCCTTGCCGTTTTGGTTTTAAGGTTTGCTTCGCCCATATCAAAGCAAATTTAGTAACTTTGCCATATATGCCCAAA
>CAMKTW010000157.1 GCA_946415795.1 uncultured Bacteroidales bacterium | reverse complement strand
CAAAGGCGTAAAGATTGGGCCAGGTGGCCTCCGACGGCCAGGTGAGCCGTTTGTTAAGAAAATAATTGTCTGCGATGTAAACCGATACCCCTTCTGCCCCCATAACGGGGCAGTCCATATAATAATCAAAGGCACGGCCCGCAATGGCGGAACGTGTATCATCGTCTGCGGCAGAGGCTATCAGCGCATCCAGCCTGGCATTTATGGAATCAATAGGCATTATGCTGATTGCCTCAAAATAGCTCCGGAGCGAATCGTACACATTGCCGGCGGACTGCGCCCGGCATAGCCACGACACGGCAGACAAAAGGATTATGAGGGCAATCCGCCTCACTGCTGGATCATTTTCAGATATTTTGCTATATCAACGTTCTTTGGGATAAAGTCGGTGGCCTTGCCGCCGTTTATTAGCACGTCACGCACCACTGTAGAGGAGATGAACGAATACTCGTGGCTGGAGGGGATGAACACCGTCAGGATAGAGGGGCGCATACGTTTGTTGGCTTGTGAGATGGCCCGCTCAAGTTCAAAGTCGGTGGTGGTGCGCATACCGCGGATTATGAATTTTGCCCCCTTCTCCACGCAAAAGTCAACCGTAAGGCCGCTGAAAGAGCAAACCTCTACGTTCTCCAGGTCGGACACGGCGTCGCGGGCTATCTGGACCTTGATGTCTGTGGGGAAGAACCCGCCCCCCTTGGTGGAGTTGTGCCCCACAGCCACTATTACCTTGTCAAAGATTTTGAGCGCAGATTTGAGCACTTCGAGGTGCCCGAGGGTGAATGGATCGAAAGATCCGGGAAATACAGCAACTTTCATAATACTATCTGCTCCAGTCTATCGGCTGGGAGCCGTTATTGATTAATATTTCGTTTGTCTTTGAGAAGTGGCGGCATCCGAAAAACGCCCCGCCTGCAAGGGGGGAGGGGTGTGCCGCCTCCAGCACATAGTGCCGGGAGGTATCTATCAGCGCTTTCTTGCTCCGGGCAAAATTGCCCCACAGGAGAAAGACTATTCCGTCGCGGCGGTCACTGATGGTCTGGATCACCGCGTCGGTGAAGGTCTGCCACCCGAGGCGGCTGTGCGATGCGGCGGCGCCGGCGCGCACCGTGAGTATGGCGTTCAGCAGGAATACCCCCTGCTGGGCCCAGCCCCGCAGCGAACCATCCTTGTGTGACATATCAACTCCGATGTCATCAGAGATCTCTTTGTATATGTTCTTAAGAGAAGGCGGGAGCGGTACGCCGGCAGGTACGGAGAAGGAGAGTCCCTCGGCCTGTCCTGGATTGTGATAGGGATCCTGTCCGAGCAGTACCACCTTGACCTTGTCAAACGGCGTAAGTGCAAAGGCGTTGAATATTTTGCTGCCGGGAGGATATATGGTGAGCCCGCGCGATTTCTCGGCGTGTAAAGCCGCAGCGAGCCCGGCAAAGTATGGCTTGTCGAACTCGCTGCAAAGGACTTCCTTCCAAGAAGGTTCTATGATAACGTTCATTTCGTTATAAATATGCCCTACTCGAATACAAAGTTAAGAACTTCGCTGACAGTAGCAACATATTTGAACTCCAGACCCTTGATGTAAATCTCCTTGATATCCTCTATGTCGCGGCGGTTCTCCTCGGAGATTACGATGGTGTGGATTCCGGCCCTCTTTGCGGCCAGTATCTTCTCTTTGATGCCGCCCACGGGCAGCACCTTGCCCCTCAGGGTGGTCTCGCCGGTCATTGCGACCCCCTTCCTGATACTCTGGTTTTTCAGGGCTGAGGCAATGGCGGTGACCATTGTGATGCCGGCGGAGGGGCCGTCCTTGGGAATTGCGCCTTCCGGCACGTGGATGTGGAAGTCCTTTTCGTGGAACACCTTGGGGTCAACACCTATCTTCGCTGCATTTGCCTTCAGGTATTGGAATGCGATGGTGGCAGATTCCTTCATTACGTCACCCAGATTGCCGGTGGTGGAAAGATGACCCTGACCGTCACTTATGCTGCACTCGATAAAGAGTATCTCGCCGCCCATCTCGGTCCAGGCCAGGCCGGTGACAACGCCGGGCATCTCGTTCCCCTTCTGCATATCGTGGTGGTTGGTGGGCAGGCCGAGATATTCGCGTACCTGCTCAGGCTTGAGAGTCACCTCGTGCTCTTCGCCAAGGGCAATCTTCTTGGCTGTTATACGGCAAAGCTTGGCAATCTGCTTGTCCAGGCCGCGCACACCCGATTCGCGGGTGTAGTTGTTGATGATCTCTTCTATTGCGGCCTTGTTCAACCTCAGGTCCCTGGATGAGAGGCCGTGCATCTCCAACTGCTTGGGAAGCAGGTAATTCTTTGCGATGGAAACCTTCTCCTCTGCCAGATATCCGGAGACATTGATCATCTCCATACGGTCGCGCAGGGCGGGGTGTATGGTCTCTATGTTGTTGGCGGTGGTGATGAACAACACTTTGCTCAGGTCGTAGTCCAGGTCCAGATAGTTGTCGTGGAAAGCGTTGTTCTGCTCCGGGTCAAGCACCTCCAGCAGGGCGCTGGCGGGGTCGCCGTGGAAATCGTTGGACACTTTGTCCACTTCGTCCAGGACAATCACCGGATTCACCGTGCCGGTCTTCTTGATGGTCTGGATTATCCGCCCTGCCATAGCTCCGATGTAGGTGCGGCGATGGCCGCGGATTTCGGACTCATCGTGCAGGCCGCCCAGCGAGATACGGCCGTATTTGCGCCCCAGCGCCTTGGCGATGGATTTGCCCAGCGAGGTTTTTCCGACGCCAGGAGGGCCGTAGAGACACAATATGGGGGACTTCATATCTCCCTTGAGCTTGAGCACGGCAAGATACTCTATTATGCGGTCCTTGACCTTTTCCAGGCCGTAATGGTCTGCGTCCAGCACCTCCTGGGCGTGTTTAAGATCGAGGTTATCCTCAGTGGCTTCGCTCCAGGGGAGGTCCACCATAAACTGCAGGTATGAATAAATGACGTTATAGTCGGGCGAACTCGGGTTAGTCTTTTCCATCTTGTGGAGCTCTTTCTCAAAGGCATCAGCCACATAGTCGGGCCATTTCTTCTCCTCCGCAGCCTTGCGCAGGGCATCCACATCCTCTCCGGAGCCGGTCATCCCAAGCTCCTCCTGGATTGTCTTGAGCTGGTTGTTGAGGTAATACTCGCGCTGCTGCTGGTCCATCTCCACTTTCACCTTCTTCTGGATGTCCTCGCGGATTTTGAGGATCTCTATCTGCTTGTCCAGAAGGGCCAGCAGGGCGGTGGCGCGCTTCTTTATGTTGCCCTCGCCCAGAAGCGGCACCTTTTCCAGCGGATTCTCCACATCTATCGTGGTAGCGACAAAGTTTACGAGGAAAGCGTTGTCTTCAATATCCCGGATGGCATAGCCGGCCTCCTGGGATACGTTGTGGGTGAGCTTTATGATGCGCAGGGCAGCGCTCTTGATTCCGTCCACAATCGTGTTCATATCCGGGTCGGAAACCTGTGACAGGTCATCCGGCAGATAGTTCACCGTGGCCATAAGATAGGGGGAGGTGATGTCTACCGACTTTATCTCAAAGCGGCGCACTCCCTGGATGATGGCTGTAACCGGAACGTTTGGCAGGTCGATAATCTTAACAATCCGGCCCATTGT
Organism: uncultured Bacteroidales bacterium; assembly: GCA_946415795.1. GTDB lineage: Bacteria > Bacteroidota > Bacteroidia > Bacteroidales > UBA932 > Equibacterium. The sequence goes on along the minus strand of CAMKTW010000157.1, from coordinate 524 downwards.
CCCGATAGGGAAAAGATCCTCCCCCAGAGGCTCTTCTGTTTTAGGGTCGCGTTGCGTCACGGCACCGATAAGCTTGTTGGACTTATAAGCTTCGTTAAGCAGCTGGATGGACTTCTCCCTGCGCACCGGAATAGGTATCACGGTGTCGGGAAAAAGCACTGCGTTGCGCAGCGGAAGAATTGGCAGTACCTCCGGCAGCTGTTCATCCTGAAGCTTATAGCCCGGGTCGATGTTCATTACAGGAATGATGTTCATTCCCACATCTTCACCAGAGAAAAATATGTTGTCTTTCATTTTATGTCAAATTGTCAGTAGTGGATATAGTGCAGTATAATGGTCAATCATTGTGCCAAAGTGAAAAAATAAAAAAAATGTGATATCTATTTGATAAATAAAAAAATAAGTCTATTTTTGCAGTCCACTTGAGTCGGAGGGCTCAAACCCTTGATTATAGTATTTATAAAAAAAGAAGTATATCAATTATGACTAAAGCAGACATCGTAAGCGAAATCGCCAAATCTACA
>CAMKTW010000156.1 GCA_946415795.1 uncultured Bacteroidales bacterium | reverse complement strand
CGGTGCAGACGGAAAGCGCGGATATCATGTTTACTGTTTCAATGTTGAGCCTGAGCCGGTAATGGATGATCTCAGCTATTCCGATGAAGTCATGGATATGATCTCAATGCTTGAGCAATCGGAGAATTCACAGAAGGATCGCCGTATCGGCAGAATCATTCGCAGATGTCTTAGAAAAGGCATTGTCACAAGGCAGGATTACGAACTTGAAGGTGAACCGACCAAGATGAAAACGGATGGAATTGTGTCCGCGACCCCGAGACCCAAGAGACATTTGCCTGGTCATATTCGTATGATGATTATTCCGGGGCTCTTGAGCCGGATAACTGGCTGGTTACCCCCAGATTCAATTTCCCGGAACCGGGTGTCAGCTTAAGGTGGGATTCCCGGGGCAGCGACCCTGAATACCTTGGCGACAAATACGAGGTATGGGTGGCAAGGTACGAGGACGGCGGAAATTTGCAGCGTATGGAAAAGCTCTGCGAAGAGACTGTGGACAGCGCCACAGAGTTGAAGCATCATCAGTACAGTCTTGACAAATATGACAATATCACCATCTGCATAGCCTTCCGCCATTTTGATTCGAAAGGTCTGGGGGGAATCCTCATCACCAATGTAGAGGTGTCTAACAGGTTGTAAGTTATGCCAAAAGCCAAAAGCACGGTTGAGATTAAAAACAGGCGGGCCTCCTTTGACTATGAGTTCGTGGAGAGGTTCACCGCCGGCATTGTGCTTTCCGGCACCGAAATCAAATCCATAAGGGCCGGCAAGGCCTCCCTTGTGGACAGTTACTGCTACTTTGTGGGTAACGAACTGTTCGTGCGCAATATGAATGTTGCGGAGTACTGGTGGGGCAGTTACAACCGGCACGACCCCAAGCGGGACCGCAAGCTTCTGCTGAACAAGCGCGAGTTGCGCAAGCTGCAGCGCGCCACCCGCGAAAAGGGAATGACCATCGTCGCCATAAAAATCTTCATAAGCGAAAAGGGCTATGCCAAGCTGGATATAGCTCTCGCCCGGGGCAAACGCGAGTTTGACAAGCGCGAATCCATCAAAGAGAAGGATATGCGTCGCGAGCGCGAACGCTTGTAATAATTCCAAAAAATACTTAACTTTGACTGATATTGCGGCGAAACAAACCGAAACATCAGTTAAATCACTGTATACCAGTTACAAACAATAAAAACACTATGACAAGTAGAAGACAGTTTCTAAAGGGCGCAGCGGCCACTGCTGCGTTCACGATTTTACCGCGCCACGTGCTCGGCGGACAGGGTTATGTCGCTCCCAGCGACCAGCTCACCAAGGGTATCATCGGCTTCGGCGGCATCGGCCGCGGCCATCACTTCCATATGCCCGACCGCCTGGTAGCCATCTGCGACGTGGATGAGACTCGCCTGAAAAGAGGCGACAACATGGCTAAGGAAGCGGGCTTTGGGCAGTGCGCTCTCTATCACAACTGGATGGATCTGGTTCACGACCCCAACGTGGACATCGTGCACGTCTGCACCCCGCCTCACTGGCACGCCCTGATGAGCATCGAGGCAGCAAAGGCCGGCAAGGATGTATGGTGCGAGAAACCTATGACCCGTACCATTGGCGAAGGTAAGCGCGTGGTTGAGGCTATGAAACGCTACAACACCATCTTCCGCCTGAACACCTGGTTCCGTTTTGCAGACACATTCTATGGTCTGGGCACCGAGGTGGCACCCCTTAAGAAACTGGTTCAGAGCGGCCTGCTGGGCTGGCCCCTCAAAGTCACCGTTTCCAAACATACAGGATTTGACTGGAAATTCTTCTGGGTAGGCAAGGAACATCTGGATCCCCAGCCCATCCCCGAGTATTTCGACTATGACATGTGGCTGGGTCCCGCACCCTACAAGCCGTACAACGAGCACCGTTGCCACGATACCTTCCGCGGTTACTGGGACTACGATGCCGGCGGACTGGGAGATATGGGTCAGCACTATCTCGACCCCGTGCAGTATCTGCTGGGCAAGGACGACGAGAGTCCTGTAAAGGTTGAGGTGGATGCACCTCAGCAGCACTACGATGCAGCAGGAACCTGGCGCGAAATCAAGTATACCTATGCCGACGGCTGCCAGATCATTCTCTGGGGAGAAGACTTTGGCGATCCCAAGACTCCGTATATCCAGGGCCCCAACGGCAATGTATACAACAATTTCGTCTGCGACATTCCCGGCTGGAAAGACAAACTTGCAGACTTCCCCGATCCGCTGCCGCAGAACACCGACTTCCTGGACTGCGTACGCACCCGCAAGAAATTCGCCCTCAACGAAGTCAACGGCCACCGCAGTTGCACCCTGGTCAACATCGGTGCAGTGGCACTGCAGCTGGGCCGCACCCTCTACTTCGACTCCGAAAAGCAGGAATTCATCAATGACGATGCCGCCAACCGTCTGGTTTACCAGCCTATGCGCGCACCTTGGCATCTTTAATCTATCGGGAGGAGAAAACAATGAAAAAGATATTCAAAAGTTTAGTAATAGTTGCGCTGCTGCTCGTCAGCTTTGGCGTGCAGGCACAGCCCAATCAGCGTAAGGCCAGCACCATAGTGGGTGACGCTCTGGCAAAATTCCCCGCCAAGGATATGAAGCTCTACAACGAGCTCGCCACCGAACTCCTGGGCACCGGCAAAGAGGGTATGGACCTTCTGTACAATATGCTGGAGAAGCAGGACGAATCTATGGTTCCCGTGGAGTTTGCACTTAGCGCCATCACCACCAAGGCTACCGAGGTTGGCGGCGAGACCCTCCAGAATGTAAAAGAGGCATTCAAGGGCTATGCAGACAAGACCAAAGACGAAACCATAAAGCAGCTCTTTGTGCGTCAGCTCCTGTTCCTGGGAGAGAACTACGACGGCAAGAACGTCACTACCTCTTCTGAGCTGGATCCCGGCACCACCCCCGCAACCAAAATCAAAGACCTTGCAAAACTTATAAAGAAGGGCAACAAAAAGAGCATCTTTGACGCTCTTTACAAAGTTGGCGACGTGGCTGCCGCAAAGGATGCCATCGTGAAACTTTTGCCTGCACTTAAAAGCAGCGATACCAAAGCCGACCTTCTCTGGTGGCTTGGCGAGCAGAAAGACAAAGCCCTCTCTTCTGTATTCAAGGGTTATATCGATGACGCTGACCGTCGCGTGCGCAAAGAAGCCGCGTGGGCTCTTACCAAATCGGGCTGCGGCTGCGCCCTGCCCACTGTGGCCAAGATGCTCACCAGCGCCGATACCGCAGACGTGGCTGTGGCTGAAAAATGCCTCCGCAGCCTCCCCGGCAAGGTGGCCGATGTGGCTGCTTCTTATTTTGACAAGTCGGGCGAAGCCGGCAAAGAGGCCATTTTGAACCTCATCAGCCAGCGTCAGTCCATAACCAACAAAGCCCTTGTGCTGGGTTCTCTGTTTGACAACAGCAGCACGGTGAGCGAGGCCGCATTTGCAGCACTGCCCGCCGTTGCAGAGGGCGAAGACCTGCTTAGCCTCTACACTCTGCTCGAGAGCAGCAGCGAGGCCAACCGTCCCAAGATTCAGGATGCTATCCTGGAGGCGCTGGACGGTATGAGCAATGCAGAAAAGCTTGAAATCCTTACCAACCGCAACAATATCGTAACCCCTCAGAGCAAGGCTTACTACTGGCCTATGATTCTCAAGGTGGCCAACATTTCCCAGGTGGCCGGCTTCATCAACAAGAATGCAGCCGACAAGAAATTTGTGGAGATGGCCGTTCCGCAGTACATCGTTAAGGTTGAGACTGCAGCCGAGCCCGGCGCACAGCGTCTGCTCCGCTACCGCGAGATTATGGACAATGTTGCCAGCGACGCCCAGAAGTGCCTGATTCTCGATTGCATCGGAAACACCGGCGCATTCCAGGGCATCAAGTTCGCCTCCAAATATCTGGACAACAAGAACACCGAGGTGGCTGCCGCCAATGCAATCCGCAAGATTGTGACCGGCAACCCCAATTTCTTCGGTCCCGAAATCACCGAGGTGATGAACCGCATCAAGGGCATCGACACCGGCCGCGACTATCCTTACGACCTGCAGCGCATTGAGAGCTATCTGGCAGCCGTTCCCAAGGATGACCCCGGTTATGTATCTATGTTCAACGGCAAGGACCTCACCGGCTGGCAGGGTA
>CAMKTW010000155.1 GCA_946415795.1 uncultured Bacteroidales bacterium | reverse complement strand
CCCTGGAGAGGCGATTTTATGGAGCGCCTCTATTGCTGATACATAATCTTTCCCTTCCAGCGAAGAGGTGGCCACATAAGAGTTGATGACATCATCTTTTCCGCTGTTTGGATAACGCTCCACATACCGGCCGAATACAGATATGTCTTTGTTCACGTCATAACTGAGTTTGGCCAGGTTGAACAAGGCATCTTCCGTAACAAGCGCATCGTAGTCCATAGCGGCTGCCGCCTTGAATGCCTCCAGTGCAGCCATCTTGTTGCGGCGCTTCAGGAAACAGTTGCCCAGGTAGTAATATGAACTCTGGCCAATCACATCTTCGTTCCCCACAACCTGTGAGAGCTGCTCCACCGCCTTTTCTGTATCGCCAAGGGAATATGCAAGCACGCCGTAGAAGTAACGGTCCTTGCGGGTAACATTGACCCCTGTATCCAGATACTGGCGCAAGTGTCTCATTGCCTCCTGGTTGTCACCCTTGCCAAAATAAGACTCTGCCACCATCCGGCTCAAATCTGCTTTCTGCTGCTGGTTAACCCTGGAATAAAGCTTGGGGCCGTTCTCTATGGTGTAGTCATAGTCCTTCATCATAAACTTACATTCCACCATATAGTATTCTGCCAGCAGCTCAAAGCGGGAATCCTTGCGGGCGTTCTCAAAGTAGGAGTAAGCGTCGTCAAAACGCTTCTCCAGATAGTTCACATAACCTGAATAATAGATTGCAGGGTACGTATATTGCGACTGCGGCCTCCCGATAACCTTCTGGAACCCCTCCAGGGCGACATCGTATTTGCCGGCATATATGCTGCAATAAGATTTCTTGAAATAGAACGGTGTGCGGGCGCTGCGGTACAGGTTGCGGGGGTGGATTCCCTCATACATCACCAGCGCTTCAGTATAATCCTGGCTGTCAAACTTGGCGTCGGCAAGGTTCATCTTGAGCACCGCCAGCTGCGGGTCGTTGGGGAAGTCCACCTCCAGGTTCTTCACAAGACCGTCCACATCCTTGCGGCCCAAGGCAATAGCACACATTATCTTGTTTGCCATCACCTCTGAATAGAGCAGAGAGTGCTTGTCGGGCAAATCATCGGCCAGAGCCTCGAGCTCACGCTCCGCAGAGACATACATCCCGCTGTTGTAAAGCTCTTTCGCCTGCTCCAGCCTGATAGCGAAAGAGTCGCTTCCCTGTACCTGAGCCCTGAGGCTTGTGGCAACCGGCAGCATAAGCAGCACGGCTGCAGCGCATATTATCTTATTTCGCATTTTGTTACAGCTAGCCATTATAAGGCCAAAATTAAGCTATTTTTTCTAAATTTGCTTTATGGATGCAAACAGACCACTGATAGAATTCTCTCACGTCGACATCAACAACGGCGACAGCCTTGTGATAGAGGATTTGAATTTTACCCTCAACAAGGGTGATTTTGTTTATCTCACCGGAAAGGTCGGGAGCGGCAAAACCTCTATCCTGCGCTCCTTTACCGCCGAGAATGCCGTTCATAACGGCACCGCCCGGGTGGGAGAATTCAACCTTATCAGCATAAAGCACAAGCAAATTCCATACCTAAGGCGCACCCTGGGGGTGGTGTTCCAGAACTTTCAGCTGCTTATGGACCGCACCGTACACGAGAATCTGGAGTTTGTGCTGCGCAGTACCGACTGGAAAGACAAACGAGCTATAGAAGAACGTATAAGTGAGGTCCTTCAGATGGTCGGTCTCACCAGCAAGGCTCACAAGATGCCCCACCAGCTCTCCGGCGGCGAACAGCAGCGTGTGGCGATTGCCCGCAGCCTGCTCAACTCCCCGGCGGTGATTCTGGCCGACGAGCCGACCGGCAACCTGGACAACGAGACCGCCGCCGGCATAATGGACCTTCTGTGCAAGATCAACCGGGAAGAGGGGACGGCAATTGTAACCGTCACCCACAACACCGCCCTGCTGAGCAAATATCCCGGGCGGACATTCGTATGCAAGGACAACTCCTGCAACGAGCTCCTCAGCGAACAGGAGATAATCGACCTCGACTTCTGACACATCCCGATGAAAAAACGCTATGCCGACATAATCGGGTGGTTTGAGACCAATATGCCCGTCGCCAGGCCGGAACTGCACTTTGCAAATCCCTGGCAGCTGCTGGTAGCGGTGATGCTCTCCGCCCAATGCACCGACAAACGGGTCAACATGGTAACCCCGGCTCTGTTCGAGGCCTTCCCCACCCCCACCGATATGGCCGCCGCCAGTTTCGACGATGTCTTCCCGTTCATAAAGTCTGTATCGTATCCCAACAGCAAGACTCAGCACCTCATAGATGCCGCACGGATGCTGGTTTCTGACTTTGGCGGCGAGATTCCGGACGATGTGGAACTGCTGCAGAAACTCCCTGGCGTGGGGCGCAAGACAGCCAATGTTGTAACCAGCGTACTCTGGGATAAGCCGGTGATTGCGGTGGATACCCACGTTTTCAGGGTATCGCGCAGACTTGGCCTTACAACTGGCACCACCCCGCTGGCTGTTGAGAAAGACCTGACCGCCAACATCCCCCCGGAAAAGCGCCCACTGGCGCACCACTGGCTGATTCTGCACGGACGTTACGTGTGCAAGGCCGTACGGCCGCTCTGCGACCAATGCGGCCTGGCCCCTTTCTGCAAAGACCATCAAAAGAAGGCTGAAGATGGCGGGCGATAGTTTTTCCGAAGCCATTGCCGATTTCCGGAGCTATCTGCGCTTCGAGCGGAGTATGTCCCCAAACACCATCGAGAGTTATTCGCGGGATGTCGCCGCACTGTGTGCTTACCTTGGCAGCAATGGCTGCCAGCATCCGGAAGACGCCACAGGAGATAATCTGTGCAGGTATATCGCAACTCTTGCCGACAACGGCATATCCAAACGCTCACAAGCCCGAGTGATCAGCTCCATCAAATCTTTTTTCGACTTCCTGGAGCGGGAAAACCGCATCCTGCGCTCCCCCTGTGACGCCCTCGATGCCCCAAAGATTCAAAAATACCTGCCGGTAGTACTCTCCGTTGCAGAGGTGGAATCCATCATTAACTCGGTGGACCTGTCCAGACCAGAAGGTCATCGCAACAAGGCAATGCTGGAGATGCTCTACAGCTGCGGGCTGCGCGTGAGCGAGCTCATCACCCTCAAAATCTCCGACCTCTTCTTTGACGAACGTTTTATCCGGGTAAAGGGGAAAGGGAGCAAGCAGAGACTGATTCCGGTCGGAGACTATGCCATAAGTGCAGTCACCTTGTACCTTGAGCAACGTCGAACCCTCCCTGTGGTGCACGGAAACGAGGATTTTCTTTTCCTCAACCGCCGGGGTAAACCCCTCACCCGCCAGATGGTGTTCAAGATAGTCACCGACCAGGCCGCCGCGGCGGGTATCGGCAAAATCATATCACCGCACACCTTCCGCCACTCGTTTGCCACCCATCTGGTGGAGAACGGCGCAGACTTGCGGGTAGTCCAGCAGATGCTTGGCCACGAATCCATCCTCACCACAGAGATCTACACCCACATAGACACCGCAAAGTGGCAGGAGAGCATCCTCAAGTACCACCCGGAGCGTGACAAAGTGTGAAAACACAACTACTTCCTGGAATCTATCGCGTACCGGAACATATCCTCCATCTTCTCTACTGAGTGACGGATATCGTAATTCTCCATACTGCCTGCGTATCGCTGACCTTCTTTCCAGCGCTCCTCCGGGACAGAGAGCCAATAGTCTATCCTGTCGGCAAGGGCTTCGGGATTACGGGCCGGGAAAACGCACCGGCGGTCAAGGGCAAACTGTGAAGTACCGGAAAAGCGTCCCTCCGCGATGATGGGCACTGCCCCTTGCTGCATAGCCTCCATTATAGAGAGACCCTCAACCTCTATGGTGGCGCAGTGTATGCACAGGTCAGATGCGGCAGCCAGGCGTCTGAGCCCGTCCCGGTTCTCGAATGTAAAGAGAGGCTTGTGGGCCACAACTCCATCTTCGTATAGCTTGAAGGCTCTCTTCCTGATGCTCTTTTCTGCATCGCCCTGACCGGCAAAGTGCAACTGGATGCGGCGGGAAAAGCGGCTGTGGCGGATGGCTTCTATCAGGGTGTACTGGTCTTTCTCCTTGGAGAGGCGGCCGATATATACGACTTTCAAAGGCCTCTGCGGGTCATAATAGCTT
>CAMKTW010000154.1 GCA_946415795.1 uncultured Bacteroidales bacterium | reverse complement strand
GCACCCGAGACAATGTATATGAACGGTGCACAGTGGGGTGGCGATAGCTGGGACTGGAACGCAGAGACTATCGTTGAACTCGTTCCCGTTTTGGGCGCTCCCGGCTACTTCTGGTGCACCCGCTGGTTCGACGCTTCCAAGCCTTTCAAATTCTGCGCACAGAAAGCGTGGAACGGTGATTTCACCGGTAGCGGAAGTGTTGGTTACACTGTTGTGGACGGCAACTGCAAACTTGCAGAAAGCGGTTTCTATACTGTATTGGTAAACGGCAACGAAAACACCGTAGAGATTACTCCCGCTGTTGTTACCGGTATGGGTGACGCAGTGTTCACAGGCGGCTGGGATTTCGACAGCGCCCAGCAGTTTGTGGCTCAAGGTGACAAACTTGTCCTGACCACTTCCGGCGCCGGTGAGCTCCGTCTCGCTTCCAAGGTGGTTCCTTCTGCTGCCATTGAGGGTGTGACCACTCCCAACGGTTGGATTGACTGGTGGAAGACCGAGTTCATCTTCTTCGAAGACGGCAAGATTGCTTATCGTGGTGCTGGTAATGACCAGGCTCGCGTTCAGATTGAAGCCGGCAAGAAGATTACCCTTGACCTCAATGCCGGTACTGCTACCGTAGAATAATCAGCAGTTTACCTCAGCTTTTGCCTGCAAGCCCCTGATACGGACTTGCAGGTCCCATTTAAAGACGACTTTATGAAACGCTTGTTCCTTATACTGGCGCTGCTGCCGCTGCTGGCAGCATCCTGCAATAAACAGCCTCAGCCCATCCCCGACAACGGCGATGAAATAGTGATACCCTCCTATGCCTCGGGCCAGAAGCAGGGCAGAATCACCTATCAGCTGCTCATCTACAGTTTTGCCGACAGCGACGGCGACGGGATAGGCGATTTCAACGGCATAAAGTCCAAACTGGACTATCTGGATGCGCTGGGAGTATCTGCCCTCTGGCTCTCCCCTGCCCATCCCGCAGACTCATATCACGGCTATGATGTTACCGATTACGCGGCCGTCAATCCCAAATATGGCACCGAAGCCGATTTCAAGGCACTGATAGATGCCGCTCACGCCAAGGGTATAAAAATATATATGGACTATGTCCTGAACCATACCGGCAAGGGCAACCCGTGGTTTACCGAGGCCCTGGCAGACGAATCCAGCCAATATCGGAACTGGTTTCTAATCTGCGACAATCCCTCTGCGCAATGGCGCGACTATCCTATGCTCAACGGTTATTCCTTCAATAGCGGGGAGTGGCACTCAGCCACCGGTGGTTCCCCGCGCCTTACCGTAAGCGCCACAAGCGATGCGCCCACTACCGGAAACGCCTCTTGGAACCTATGGATGTGGCCCGTAGGAAAAGATGGCAAGGAGGTGATATTTGCGGGCAACGGTGACGGTACCTTCCGCATAGTCACCGATATCACCGGAAAAACCGGAGTGTTGGTCCGCAAGGCCTCCAACTGGGATGCCGGCTCCAAATTCGGTGCGAGTGAATCCAGTATGACCATCACCGAAGGAGTGCCCGTCAACCTGGTTGCAGATGGCGGCGACATGTTTTTCTCCGGCAACGGACGCTATTGCTTCACACTGTCGAATGTCACCACCAAGACCGTATATTTCATGGGCGCCTTTGGAAGCTGGATGCCCGACATCAACTACGGTGCAGCCTCCTCTGCCGAAACTTCCGCCCCGTTTATAGCCCTGGCCGAAACCGTGGACAAATGGATTGCCCTGGGCATCGACGGCCTCAGGCTGGATGCCGTCAAGCATATCTACGGCGGTATGGGTTCATTCAACAACTCCGCCAACGTCACTTTCCTTGGCAAATGGTATGACCGCTGCAACGCCACATACCGCAAGACGCATAACGAAGATTTCTATATGGTGGCCGAGTGCTGGATGGACGCCGCAAGCGTGGCTCCTTATTATAAAGCCCTCCCCGCCAATTTCGAGTTCGACTTTTGGGAACGTTTGAAATGGGTTCTGAACCAACGCATAGGCTGCTATTTCTGCAAGGATCTGATGAGTTACAGAAAGCTTTATAACGCCAACAGGAGCAATGCAATAGCCGCCACCAAACTCACCAACCACGACGAGAGTCGCGCCGCAACTGTACTCGGCCGCGATATGGCCAAAATGAAACAGGCTGCAGCCTTCCTGCTGACCGCCGAAGGCGAGCCGTATATCTACCAGGGCGAAGAACTGGGCTACTGGGGCAAGGACGGTGACGAGGGCGGCCGCGACGAACTGGTGCGCACTCCAATCGTGTGGGACAAGGCTGCCAATGCGGCCAAGGGTGACCTGGGAGGCCACATCGACTACGATCTGTTAAAGGACGGCATTTCTGTAGAGAATCAGCAGAGAAACAAAGAGTCGCTACTTGTGACATATTTCAAGTGGACCCAGGCGCGCAATACCTGCAAAGCCCTCTCCGACGGCAAGATGTCGGCCCACACCAGATACAACGACAGCAACACTCTGGACGGCAGCATCGCCGCCTGGTATATGACCGCATCAAGCGGCGAAAAGGCCCTTGTACTGCACAACGTCGGCTCTTCAGAAAAGACCCTGGACCTGCCTTCAGACAATCTGGACAAGCAGGTCGTTTCACTGGGCAGCGTGTCGGTGTCCGGCACCAGCGTTACCCTTGGCGCATCATCTTCTGTAGTATTCCTTCAATAATCGATAATAATCCTGACTATGAAAAAGATAATCATCCTGATAGTGGCCGTCGCCGCAATCGCAGCCTGCTGCCCCGGGCAGCAGACAGCCCACCATCCCGAATGGACATACAACTCTGTATTATATGAGGTGAATATCCGTCAGTACTCCCCGGAGGGGACCTTCGCAGGCGTCGAGGCACAGCTGCCGCGCCTCAAAGAACTTGGCGTTGACATTCTCTGGCTGATGCCTATGTATGAAATAGGCGTCGAGGGGCGCAAGGGCACCCTGGGCTCTTACTATGCCATCAGCGACTATTGCAAGGTCAATCCAGAGTTCGGCACGATGGAAGACTTTGACCGTCTGCTTGCGGCAGCGCACGACCTCGGGTTCAAGGTAATTCTGGACTGGGTGGCCAACCAGACCGCACCCGACCATATCTGGATGACCACAAAGCCTGCGGAGTTCTATGAACGGGACTCGCTGGGCAACGCTACCTGGGAGTATGACTGGACAGATACCCGCAGCCTGAACTACGACAACCGTGAGGTTTGGGCGGCGCAGGAGGAGTGTATGCGCTTCTGGCTGGACAAAGGGGTGGACGGTTTCCGCTGCGACGCCGCCGGCGAGATGCCTGCTGAGTTCTGGCAGAGCGTGATGCCGGGCCTCAATGCCGACTACCCCGAGGCATACTTCCTGGCAGAAGCCGAACGCACCAACCTGGCCGATGCCGACAGCACTTTCGACGCCACCTACGCCTGGGAGCTGCACCACCTGCTGGGCGACATCGCCGCCGGGCAGAAGACCTTTGACGAGCTGCGCGCATACCTTGACCGCGATGCTGCGAACTACCCTCAGACAGCTTTCCGTATGACCTTCACATCCAATCACGACGAAAACAGCTGGCAGGGTACAGAATTCGAGCGGATGGGAGACTGCGCCAATGCCTGCGAAGTACTCTGCTTCACCCTCCCCAAGAGCCAGCCGCTGGTTTACACCGGGCAGGAAATCGGCCTTAGCCGCCGCCTCCAGTTCTTTGAAAAGGATCCCATAGAGGATTGGAGCGGCAACGCTTTCACCGGTTTCTTCAAGAAGCTCGTATGGCTCAAGCACAACAACCCCGCCCTGGATGCAGGCGAGCGCGGGGGCGTTTACGCAGAGATTCCCCAGAATACCGACGGGGTCTTTGCATTCAGCCGCACCAAGGGCAAAAATGAGGTTATCGTTGCCGTCAACCTCGGCACAGAGACCGCAACTGTCGCCCTGCCGTTGGCGGCAGATTACACTGAACTTTTCACAGAAGAGACACTTTGCGACGCATCAATCTTTACCCTCCCCGCCGGAGGATATCTTGTGCTTATGAAATAACTATACGTTTCAAATAAACTATGCTTTTGCAAGACAAGAAAAAATCTTACCTTTGCAAAAGCTTTGGGGCACTAGCTCAGTTGGCAGAGCGTTTGAATGGCATTCAAAAGGTCAGGAGTTCGATTCTCCTGTGCTCCACT
>CAMKTW010000153.1 GCA_946415795.1 uncultured Bacteroidales bacterium | reverse complement strand
GCCGCGAGTCTGCCGAGCAGGAGCCATACCCTCTCATCCCCCTTGTCCAGATTCCGTCCGTAAATCGCTATCGTCATCCGCATTATATTTTAAACCCCAAAATTAGCATTTTATACAGGTATTCACCAAAAATATTTATTTTTGTATTCTATTACCATTATGACGAAGCTTAGCGTTAATATCAACAAAATTGCAACCCTGCGCAATTCGCGCGGCGGTCATACACCCGATGTGCTGAAGGCAGCCATGGACTGCGTCCGCTTTGGCGGACAGGGCATTACCGTACACCCCAGGCCGGACGAGCGCCACATCCGCTATAGCGATGTGTATCAGATAAAACCCAGAATCGACGTAGAACTGAACGTGGAGGGCAACCCCATCGACAAGTTTATGGAGCTGGTGTGCAATGTTCACCCTGCCCAGGTGACCCTCGTACCCGACAGCCGCGACGCCCTGACCTCCAACCAGGGGTGGGATACCGTCACCCATTCAGCTTTCCTCAAGGATATCTGCAGCAGGCTGCGCGCAGAGGGCATCCGTTCTTCCATCTTCGTAAACCCCGACGTGAGGATGGTGCAGGGGGCGGCAGAAGCGGGCTGCGACCGTATTGAGCTCTATACCTACGACTATGCCCACGGCTATGTCTCCGGCCGGGAGAAGGCTATATCCCCCTATTACGACGCCTGCCAGCAAGCTGTCAAGTGCGGACTTGGTGTCAACGCCGGCCACGACCTCAATCTGGACAATCTGGCATATTTCAAGAACATTATGCCCCGACTGGACGAGGTCTCGATAGGACACGCCCTTATATGCGACGCGCTTTACCTTGGCCTCGAAAAAACCATAGCGGCATATCTGGCTGCACTACAATAAATTGCAATAATCAATAAAAATCAGAATCATAAAATGAAAAAGACACCCCTTATCCTCAGCATCATCGCCCTTGTACTGGCTCTTGCTGCAGTTGTCCTGTCTGTGGTCAATCCCAAGTACGAGAAGAAGAAAACCAGCGAACCTGCAGATCTTACCGACACCGACGCCATTACCGCTGTTGCCGGCGACATTGTTTATCTGCAGCTCGATTCGCTGATTGTCAATTACGATATGTACAACGACCTGATGACCGCTTTCCAGACCAAGGTGCAGGGCATCCAGGATGACCTGGCAAAAAGAGGCCGCAGGCTCGAAAGCGATGCGAAGGCATTTGAGAATCAGTACCAGAAGGGGCTCCTGACCCGCAGCGCCGCAGAAGAGCAGAGCAACAAGCTTGCACAGCGCCAGCAAAACCTGCAGAACGATGCCGCAAAGAAAGACCAGGAGATTCAGGAAGAGCAGGCCGTGCTCAACAACAAGGTTTACTACGCAGTGAAGGATTATATTGAGAAATATAACGAGGAGCATCATTTTGCACTGATTCTCACCACCAGCGCAGCAACCAACACCGTACTCAACGAGAACCCCGGCCTGGACATCACCGCCGATGTCCTCAAGGGCCTCAATGAGGAGTACATCAAGAACCGCAGCATATCCGAATAATCTTAATTGGCAGAGATAATGACTGCTGTTACACAGACCGAGTTCGCATTTAACCGGCAAAGCGCAAAATACACCGGCAAGGTGCGCGACGTTTATACCGTCGCCGACAAGTATATGGTGATGGTCGCCACCGACCGCATCTCTGCTTTCGACGTGATCCTGCCCGAGGGTATCCCCTATAAAGGGCAGGTGCTCAATCAGATTGCATCATATTTCCTGGACCTGACAGCGGATATTGTCCCCAACTGGAAAATTGCTTCTCCCGACCCGATGGTTACCGTCGGATACAAATGCGAGGGGCTTCCGGTGGAGATGATTGTCCGCCGCTGCCTCACCGGCAGTGCCTGGCGCGCCTATAAATCGGGCGTAAGGGAGATATGCGGCGTGAAAATTCCCGACGGTATGCGCGAACACGAGCGGTTCGCCACTCCGATCATCACCCCCACCACAAAGGCAGAAATAGGCGCACACGACGAAGACATAAGCAAGGAGGAGATAATCGCCAGGGGTATAATCGGTCGCGAAGAGTATGAAAAGCTGGAGAAGATAACCCTCGAGCTGTTTGCCCGCGGCGAGGAGATTGCCGCTCAGCACAATCTGATGCTGGTGGACACCAAATACGAATTCGGACGCCTCGACGGCGAGCTTTACCTTATCGATGAGATCCACACCCCCGACTCGTCCCGCTATTTCTATGCCGACACCTATCAGGAGCTGTTTGAGAAGGGTCTCCCCCAGCGCCAGCTATCCAAGGAGTTCGTGCGGGAATGGCTTATGGAGAACGGTTTCAGCGGCAAAGAAGGGCAGAAAGTTCCCGAGATGGATGCAGAGAGGGTGGCTGCCATCAGCGACCGCTATGTGGAGCTCTACGAACACATTACCGGCAAGAAGTTTGTGAAGGAGCCTTACGACAACATTTACGAGCGAATAGAGTGCAACGTCAAGAATATGCTTGCACGCCTTGAGTTTTAATTTCAGTCAATGAAAATCTTCCGCATCACCTTCCTTCTCCTTTTCCTACTGACTGCGCACCCCGCAGCCAATGCCCAGGATTATGTCCCCACCCCGGTTGAGATATCTTCCGACCTGATAACTATCGACGGCAAGACATATTACAAACATCTGGTACAGGAGAAGCAGACCCTTTACTCTATATGCAAGGCCTACGGTGCGGAGATTGGAGAAGTCACCAACCTCAACCTGTCGAGGGTGGTCAGCGGGCTCAAGGCGGGCTCCATACTGTTCATCCCTTATAAGGAGGCAGACAGCGGGGCGGCATCTTCAAAAACCGGAAGCGCAGAGAAAGAGACGTCTGTTCAAAAGGGAGGGCAGGCGGCAGCAGAACCCGCAGGAAAGGGCGTGGAGCAAGGCGCAAATCAGAACGCCTCTCAGAACCCGGAAGGCTCAGGCCAGGAATCATCCGGTGACACCCAATATATTCAGCACCGGGTAAAGTGGTATGACTCCCTGCTGATGCTATCACTCAAATACAAGGTTTCGCAGGAAGATATCATAGCTCTCAACAACCTCGATTCCAAGACCCTTGTGGTTGGCCAGTACCTCAAAATTCCCGTTGGAGGGAACTATGTCTCAGACTCTGACAACAACATAATAGAGACTGCGGAGGAAGATCCTTTCGGCGAAGAAAATGCCGTGGCGGACAATGTATCCATAATCGCTGCCGGCCAGGAAGATAAGCCGGAAGAGGAACCCGAGACCCGGTTCCTGATACCTTTTTCAGGCACCGCCCGCGTGGCCCTGATACTCCCTATCGCAGCCAGCAGCAACTCCCCTTCCAACAATTTCCTGGACTTCTACGCCGGCATCCTGATGGCTCTCAACGAGATAAAGAGCGCAGGGATAAATGTCAACCTGAAGGTTATCGATATGGCCGATTTTGAGAGTTTCGACGAATTGGCATACGCCTCCAAGCTGCACGCTTTCGACTTCATAATCGGGCACTTCTCTACGGACAACATTGACATTGCGGCAGATTTTTGCGACAGGCACCGCATACCGCTCTTCTCCCCTATGGACCAGAAAATCGAGCGGGCCACTTACCGCCATCCGTACCTGGTGGATGTCCCGCTTTCCGCAGCCACCCAGGCTATGCGGCTTGTGGAGTCAATCAGATATGATTCTTCCTTTGACAACGTGATAGTGCTGTGCGAGAATACAGAAGAGCCTGGACAATTCCATAAGGATATCATATCCAGTCTGGAATATCTCCATATACCTTATTCTACTGCCAGAGGCGGAATCAGTCGCGGCGGCAGCGCAAATGTGAGCGGCCTGCTTGACAGCGGCAGACACAACCATATCATCATCACCTCAGAGAAAGAGTCCATTGCTTCTGACGCCGTACGCAATATCGGCCTTCTGGCGCGCGGAGGCAAGAATATCACCGGGTATATGAGCGGCAGAGTGCGACGCTTCGAGTCTATAGAACCGGAGTCGTTCCAGAGCCTGAACGCCCATTTCAGTCTCGGCTACTTTGTGGATTATAAAGACGAAAGCGTACGGGACTTTGTCCGTCAATACAGGGCCTTGTACAACTCTGACCCCACTCCCTACTCATTCCAGGGCTATGATATAGCTCTGTATGGAGTCAACGCCCTCGCCAAGTACGGCTCCTTTATGATCAACGGCATATCAACATACCCCTACAGCGGCCTCCAACTCAACTTCCGCTTTGGCC
>CAMKTW010000152.1 GCA_946415795.1 uncultured Bacteroidales bacterium | reverse complement strand
GCGATGCATGTTACGGGCAAACTTCTCGCGGTTGCCGGTGCGCCTGCCGGTGCAACTCTCACCCGCAGACAAGAACCGGCTGCCAGGCCTCTCAAGCCTGTCAGAAAGCAGCTGCGACGCTTCTCGATCGGAGCCTCCGGCTATCTTGCCGGCAACGGAATCGGCAACGTCAATCTAAACGCCCTGAACGCCAAAAGTATGGCGTCCGATATGGTGACCTACAAAGATAACAACGGGAAGGTGTTCTACTCCTTCAGCGCCCCGTCGGAACGCTACTGCCACTCTGCCCCTATATCCGGCGGCATCTCGCTCCGATACAATTTCTCACCGGTCTTTTATGCCGAGACCGGCGTGCGCGCCACCTACCTGCACACCTGGGTATCCCCCTCCGGAGCCGCCCAGGATCTGCTCTATGCCGGTATTCCGCTGGGTGCTGGAGCCAGCTTCGCCCACCTTGGCAACGCTTCTTTCTACGCCTCTGCATACGGTATGCTCTCCAAGTGCGTGATGGGGCACAGCAGTGTAAGCTTCCCCTCCAACTACGCCCAGCTATCTGACATTCCCCTGATGTGGAGCGCCGGTGCCTCGCTGGGTGCATCGTACAACATAACCCGCACCTTCGGCCTCTTTGCAGAGCCCACGGTATCCTACTACTTCCCTTCCAGCAACGCACCCCAGACCATCTACAAGGAGAACCCCTGGTATTTCACCCTCAACCTGGGCATAAGGTTCAACCTTAACTAGTCCGTCCCCTGCCATAACTTATGCCACAAGATGAACCTGGGCGCCTTCTCGTTCATCTTGTGTCCAGTAATACCGGGAATCCGGCCGACACAGTGCCACAAGATGAATCCGCGTTGCGTTTCATTCATCTTGTGGCCGGGAAACGGGTGGGACCGCATGATTCCGACCAGCACGCAGTGCCGCGTGCGGTTATCGGGCGCTGGTCCTTTAGTATGTGGTGTGCATTCCCGTGGAAGCTTTTCCTTGTCATCCGTGGCACCTACATACCTATCTATCAGCCTTTTAAGCAATCTCCCTTGCGTAAAAATGCGCAAGGGAGATGTTGTAATGCGCTGATTTTGAGGGGTGTTGATGCCACGCAGCTATCCTAACCAGGGAGGCGGGCAGCTGTCCTGCAATGTCGGTTGCTGTGGTGAAGGATGTTCCGGCGGCACTAACTGCTAACGGAGCCGTCAACTAGATACTACTTTTAATTGCATCGGCTATGCGTGTAGCGGAACCGCAGGGGCCCACCTGCTGACGGAGCGCGGCGTATAGTTGCAGCATCCCGTCGCGGTAGTCGGAGTCGGAGGTCAGTCGGAGGAGTTCGTCGGCGACGGCCGCCGGGGTGCAGGCATCCTGAAGGAGCTCCTTGAAGATGAGCCGACCCATTATGAGGTTTGCCAGGCTCACATACGGTACTTTAAGTATGGAGATGGCGATGCGCCACGTGAGCGGGTTCATACCATAGCACACCACCTGGGGCGCGCCAATGACTGCGGCCTCGAAACTGGCTGTGCCGGAGGCAACTGCGGCGGCACTGCAGAAGTGCAGCAACTCGTACGTCTGGCCATATATCACAGGAATCCGGCATTCCGGACGTTTTCCACTCACGGCCTGAGACGATGACCTGCGGGAACTGCCCCCGAAATACTTTTCGTAGATTGCCGGATCTACTCCGGGGGCGGCGGCAATCACAAACTGGTAATCCGCAAACTTCGGATCCGATGCGAGTGCCCTGAACCTCTGCGACAGGAACTTTATCTCCTGAAGGCGACTGCCGGGCAAAAGCGCGATGACCGGCCGGGAATCGAGGCCGTTGCCGCTGAGGAATTCTTCTCTGGAGGGGGCTGCAGCCAATACCGCATCAATATGGTCCACAAGCGGATTGCCCTCGTAAACTGGTTCGATACCCCTGTTGCGGAACCATTCCACCTCAAAGGGGAAGATTACGAACAGCCGGTCCACGTATAGCTGCAACTGCTTCACCCGCCCCTCGCGGGAGGCCCACACCTTAGGGGCGATATAGTAGAACACCTTGAAGCCCATCCCGTGCGAGAAACGGGCAATTTTCAGGTTGAATCCGGGATAATCTATCAGGATCACGACGTCCGGGCGCCAGCGTTCTATGTCGGCCATACACGTGGATATGGAGCGCTTCAGCGCACCGGCTTTGGCTATCACCTCCACGATACCCATCACCGCAGTGTCGCGGTAATCGCAGACCTTTTCTCCGCCGACTGTCTCCATCTTCTCCCCGCCGCGGAAGCGGAACCGTGCTTGAGGGTCTCGTGCAGAGAGGGCCTGCATCAGCAGGGAGCCGTGCAGGTCTCCGGAGGCTTCGCCGGCTATGAGATAGTACTTCATCAGGCCTCAGGATACAGGTCAATTACAGGTCCCAAAGCCGGGAGAGACGCTCCAGTTCTGCATAGTCGGTAGTGTCTGTGGTGTGTGGGACAATGGTGATATAGCCGTCGCGCATCAGCAGGTGGTCGTCCGTCTCATCATTTTCAGAGGCCAGGTTCAGGAATTCGCCCACCATCCAGTATATCTCCGTGCCACGCGGGTTTGTCTGTTTCACGAACTCTTTGTGCCAGCGGCCGCGCCCCTGCTTTGCCATACGGATGCCACGCACCTTATCGGGCGGGATGTCGGGGAAATTGATATTGAGGTAGGTCCCTTTTGCCGGCGGATTTGCAAAGAACTGCTCCAGGATATCGTCCAGATATCTGTCAACAGCAGAGAAATCCGGGTGAGGGTCGTGAGAATCAACAGAGAGGCCTATGGCTGGAATGCCATAGAGGGCGGCCTCCATAGTGGCTCCGAGGGTGCCTGAATAAAGGGCTGCCGCAGAGGCATTGCTGCCGTGATTGATGCCGGAAACCACCAGGTCGGGCATCCTCCCCTCCTCTATGAACATATTGATTCCCATCTTGGCGCAGTCGCAGGGGGTGCCGTCCAGGCTGTAGTAGCGCACGCCCCCGAGCTCCTTGTCGGGTCCCATCTCCTGCAGGAAGTTCAAGTGGAGCGGAGAGTCCATTGTGAGTGAAGCCGACTTTGCGCTCTGGGGCCGGCTTGGCGCGACTACGGTAATGTCTCCATAGCTGCGGAAAAGGGTCACAAGGTGCGAAAGGCCGGCTGCCAGTATAGAGTCATCGTTGATGGCAAGTATCTCTCTCGTCATAAATTAGCAAATAATTTTCAATTCTTAACGCAAAGATAATTTTTTATTATATTTGCACCGCCTTGAAAAGGATTAATATTCTTAGTTCAATTAATTATAAATTAGTACAATGACAAACGTAGCAATTAACGGCTTTGGCCGTATCGGTCGTCTCGCATTCCGCCAAATGTTCGAGGCAGAAGGTTATGAAGTGGTCGCTATCAACGACCTTACCAGTCCCAAGATGCTTGCCCATCTGCTGAAATATGACACAGCTCAGGGCGGCTTCGCAGGCAAGTTTGGTGAAGGCAAACACACCGTTTCATACAAGGACGCCGTACTCGCTGAAGACGGTAAGACTGTCGTGACTCCCGGTTCTATCATCGTTGACGGTCAGGAGATCACTATCTATGCAAAACCCAATGCAGCTGAGCTTCCCTGGGGCGAGCTTAACGTAGATGTGGTCCTCGAGTGCACCGGTTTCTACACTTCTAAGGCTAAGGCTGCCGCCCACATCCAGGCAGGCGCAAAGAAGGTTGTAATCTCCGCTCCTGCAGGCAACGACCTTCCCACCATCGTTTACAACACCAACCACAAGACCCTCAAGCCCGAGGATACCATCATCTCTGCAGCATCCTGCACCACCAACTGCCTGGCTCCTATGGCAGCCGCCCTCAACAAGTACGCTCCCGTAGTCAGCGGTATTATGAGCACCATCCACGCTTACACAGGTGACCAGATGATTCTTGACGGTCCTCAGCGCAAGGGTGACCTCCGCCGCAGCCGTGCAGGCGCTATGAACATC
Organism: uncultured Bacteroidales bacterium; assembly: GCA_946415795.1. Classification (GTDB taxonomy): domain Bacteria; phylum Bacteroidota; class Bacteroidia; order Bacteroidales; family UBA932; genus Equibacterium. Next base: position 285 of record CAMKTW010000152.1, on the reverse strand, counting down.
GTTCCCAACAGCACAGGTGCAGCAAAGGCTATCGGTCTGGTAATCCCCGAGCTCAACGGTAAGCTCATCGGCAGCGCACAGCGCGTTCCTACTATGACCGGTTCCACCACTATCCTGATTGCAGTCGTTAAGGGTAAAGACGTTACCAAAGAGGGTATCAACGCCGCTATGAAGGCTGCTGCAAACGAGAGCTTCGGCTACAACGAGGACGAGATCGTTTCCAGCGACGTTATCGGTATGAAGTTCGGTTCCCTGTTCGACGCCACCCAGACTATGGTCAGCAAG
>CAMKTW010000151.1 GCA_946415795.1 uncultured Bacteroidales bacterium | reverse complement strand
AAGGATAAAAGCGAAACACTTTCATCGGTTATGTCTGCCGAGCGGATATATTACCCGCATCCGGCGTCCGCAAAGTTAGCTTTTTTATTTCTGTTTTTAAAAACGGAAATGAGCGTTCGATACATTATTCTACCGATGTCAACTAAACGATATAGATGCCAAAATGAGCAGAGATGGAAATTGATGATATCTCTTTGCGCAAAATGGCGCTGAGTTTGTTGAGAAGCGGCAGAACAGGGGCTGAACTGACCATTTTCGTGACGTTACGAAAATGGTCGGAATAGCGATATACGGGTGTTTAGCCCAGTGCTAACAACTACAGGTTTTTAAAAACGTAAATATTTGATTCAGAGTCTGTCATCGGCGGGCAAAACGGGTTGGTTTATGCCTATATTTGTTGGCAGTAACTAACAAAAAAGAAGATAGATGCACTATGAAAAAGGGAGAGATTATGGCTCTGTTCAAGAGTTTTGAAGATGCTGTATGCAAGGTAGAAGAGACCGAGTGCTGGAGCGCGAGGGAATTACAGAAGTTGCTTGGTTACAGCCTTTGGCAAAACTTTGTGAATGTTGTTAATAGGGCAAAGGATTCTTGTGAAAATGTGGGACATCTTGTCGCAGATCATTTTATTGACGTCAATAAGATGATAATTGCTGGAAAAGGAGCGCAGCGGGAGGTGGATGACATTATGCTTACCCGCTATGCGTGTTATCTTGTGGCGCAGAATGGAGATTCACGTAAACCGGAAATAGCCTTTGCCCAAACATATTTTGCTATCCAGACACGCAGGGCAGAGCTTATTGAGCAGCGTCTCTTAGATGTGGAACGCGTAAAAGCTCGTACAAAACTACAAGAGACTGAAAAGAAACTATCTGGGATTCTCTATGAGCGTGGAGTTGATGACCATACGTTTGCAATTATACGGAGTAAGGGCGACCACGCATTGTTCCGTTTGAGTACAAGTATGATGAAACAACGAATGGGAATGCCACAGAGCCGACCATTAGCAGACTTCCTGCCGACAATAAGTATCAAGGCCAAGGATTTTGCGGCCGAGATGACAAGTGTGAACGTCCAGACAAAGGACTTGCAAGGTGAGACCTCAATTACGCAAGAGCATATTGATAACAATGCTGCTGTCCGCAAGATGCTCACTGAGCGAGGTATTACCCCTGAAAATTTGCCGCCTGCAGAAGATGTAAAAAAGGTTGAGCGTAGATTGGTTCGTGAAAGTAAAAAGATGTTGAAAAACGAGGAATAGCTTGCGGCTCTTACCCCTACCGCTTAATTGCATGTGGCTGGTGCTAGAGGGCAAAGACGCTGAAGGGGCCTACGCGGATGCCTTCGTTGCTCTCCAGGTATTCGAAAAGGGGAGGGCAGTCGCCCAGGCGTGAGGTGGGGACTATGAGTACCTTACCGCGGAGGTCGCCTGTGTATGGATCTGACGGGGAGCCGGCAACGGGTGTGCCGGCTATGAAGGCCTCTACATTGTCTTTGTAGTCGATGACGTCACAGCCGAGGTAGATGTCCATATTCTCCGGACGGGATACGAAGAGGGTATTGTAGGTTTCGGTTCCGCTACTTTGCCGCAGAGCCTCTTCTGCGACACTGCGGTAGCCCAGCCATTCATTGACGTGGTTTACTGTGCAGCCGAAGGCGAAGATTGCCAGATATAGGGCAGCAGCCATTGCTATGGCGCCCTTCTGCCAGCCGCCCCTTGCAGTCACGATGCCTGCTGCGGTAAAGCCCGACAGCAGAACCGCGGCCGTGGCGAGAATCGTGGTGCTGAAGATATACGGCGTGTTGATTGCCAGCGCGAAGGCTATCTTGGAGAAGGGTTCGACTCCCTTAAGCAGATATACTGTCCAAAGTGCCAGGCCTGCCAGTGCGATAATGACGGAGGGAATTATCAGCGCAGCCTTCTTGAGACCTTCGCGGCGGCCGGCGGTGGCCGTGGAGAATGCCGGAACCAGATATGCCATAAGCGGCAGGACAGGGGTCAGGTATATCGCCAGCTTGCCGCTGAAGGCAGAGAGCATTATAAAGACGACGGCTATGGATGTGAGCAGCAGCTTGTTGAAGGTATCGCTGCCGGTGGATTCAGGCAGGTTGGCGCGATGCTTTTTCCATTGCCGGAGGTAGAGGTAAACCACCGCCGTAATCATCAGCAGGGTGTAGGGCAGCACGGCGTAGAGCAGGGTGGGGATGTACCACCAGAAAGGCTGCTTGTGGGTAAAGGCGTTTACCGCCCGGTCCAGAGTCTGGTGGAACAGCAGGCTGCGGATATATTCGCCGCCGCCCTCAAGCCAGGCCCCGAGTATCCATCCGCTAAAAAGCAGCAGCATAACCAGCCACTGCCGCCAGCCCAGAAACTCCGGCAGCCGGCGAAGCTGCTTTTCGAGAGCCAGGAATACGATGATAACCACAACGGGGGCAAAGAAGCCCACCGGACCCTTGGTGAAAAGGGCTAGAAAAATATAGAGGGGCAGCAGCCATCGGTCGGCATTGCGGACGTCGCGGCCGGTGTACATCTTCCAGAAGGTGAACAGCGCCAATACGATGAACATCGTCATAAGCATATCCATCCTCAGGAAGAAGGTCTGCACTGCAAAGAGCAAGCTCGAAAGCAGGATGGAAGCTGCACATATGCGGGCGAGTGGAGAGACCTGTGTCTGTAGCACAGGGCATTCCGGCCTTGATATCCCTCTCGCTGCGCCTGGCTGGGATGAAATGGCTGACGACAGGCAAAGCCACCGGTCCATAACCGCCGCCGTCACGAAAGACGGAATCAGGGCGGTGAAGAGAATTGGCAGCCACATACAGGTGGAACTGCAGAACAGCCTGAAGAACATCAGCAGCCAGAAAAACATGGGCGGCTTATCGGTGTAGGGGATGCCCTGGTTGTAGAAGCAGAAAAAGTGTCCGCCTTCCAGCGCCTCTTCCACTATGCTCAAGTAGCGCAGCTCGTTGCTGGGCGAGGGGTCGCGCAGTATCATCATAGGCAGCACGCACACGGTCACGAATGCGCACACTGCCGCCAGAGGGTGCCGTCTGATGAGGTCGCGGATCATCTATTCAAGATTGTTCTCGCCGCGTTTGTAATCAACCCAGTTGCGGCGCATCCAGCGGTAAATGAAGCAGTCGGTGAAGCCGCGCAGGCGGTTCCACATATTGAATTTGGATTTGCCGGCAGTGCGGCTGCGGTGGGTCACCATCACCTCCTTGTAGCATCCGCCCTCCTGCAGCATCACCAGTGCGGGAAGGAAACGGTGCATACCGTTGAACATAGGCAGGCGGCGGGCATAGTCCATCTTGATAACCTTCATAGGGCACACGCTGTCGCGGGCTCCGTCACCGGTCATCATCCTTCTGAAGCCGTTGCCGATGCGGCTCTGCAGTTTCTTGCGCCACCCGTCCTCGCGGCTGGAACGTACGCCTGCCACCAGCGGATATTCTGATGCGTGTGGGAGCATCAGGTTGAACTCTTCGGGCACGGTCTGCAGGTCGGCGTCGGTATAGGCCATATATTCCGATTCAATGGCGTCTATGGCGGTTTTCATAGCCCCGCTGCAGCCCAGGCGCCGGGTGTGGCAGACATAGAAGAAATCGCTGTGCCGGCCGCATATCGCCTTGATCATCTCCAGGCTGCCGTCGGTAGAGCAGTCGTTTACCAGCAGAACGCACGCCTTCATCAGGCATTTAGGAAGATAGGCGGCAAGGGCCTCTTCCAGTGCCGGCAGGTTGCCCTCCTCGTTATAAACCGGGATGGCTATGGTAAGCTGATATTCGGCGGTGCGGTTCATATTATTTTACGATGACTCTCTTGAGACGGCGGTCAATACGGGTGAGCAGCTCGTAGGGGATGGTGCCCAGCTTGTCGGCCAGCTGCAGTACGGTGGGATTATCGCCAAATACTGTCACGATATCGCCCACCTTTGCCTCAATCCCGGTGATGTCCAGCATACACATATCCATACAGATGCTCCCAATGGTGGGGGCGGCGTGGCCGTTGACCATAAACGAGGCGTTGCCGTAGCCCAGGCGGCGGTCCACGCCGTCGCCGTAGCCGATTCGGATGGTGGCTATCTTGCTGGGAACCTGCCTGAGTATGCCGTGGCGGCCATAACCGATGGTGCCTTCGCTGATTTCCTTGATCTGGAGGATAGGGCATTTGAGCGATGCCACCGGCTTAACTTGGTCGCTGCCTACGGCGCTGATGCCGTACATTCCGATGCCGATGCGCACCATATCCATCTGGTACTGCGTGAAGCGCTCGGTGCCGGCAGAGTTAAGGATATGCCGCATAGGGAGGTATCCCAGCCCCGAGGCGATGTCGTCTGCCAGTTCTGTGAAGAGCTTGATCTGCCCAAGGGTGAAATCGTCCCACTGCGGTTCGTCTGCGGCGGCCAGGTGGGAATAAATGGACTTGACCTCCACCTCTTCGCAGCCGTAAAGGGCTTTCTTGA
>CAMKTW010000150.1 GCA_946415795.1 uncultured Bacteroidales bacterium | reverse complement strand
TTGAGGGCGAGAAGTTCCTCGAACTGGGTACGCCCCGCGCTCAGGCGGGGCACCTTGTGCTGTCCGCCCAGTTTACCCTTGGAGTCCAGCCATTCATAGAAGAGCCCCCGGCGCGCCTCAATGACTTCAAGAGGCTGAAGGATGCCGCCTGCATCTACACTGAAGTGCTCGTAGTCGTGGTCTTCTGCACGTACGCACTTCTCAAGGATGGCGGCGAACTGAACAATATCCGCGGGGCGCCGTTCAAACTCAATCAGCCACTGGTGGCGGCCCGCTGCGGAGTCGGCATACACCAGCGGAGCCACCGCAAACTCCAGCACAGCGGCGCCGGTTGCAGCACAGGCATCGGCAAGAGCCTTTTCTGCCTGCTGCACAGATAGATCCTCACCCCATACATTGATGCACTGGTGAGTGCGGCCCACTATCACAAACTTATAAGGAGCCTTTCTGGTAAAGCGGATGACATCACCTATATCGTAACGCCACAGGCCGGAGGATGTCGATACCAGCAGAGCGTAATCCACACCGGCTTCTGCCTCCCACAGCGGTATAGGGCGGGCGCCGGGCCTGCCGTATTCCGACATCGGGATAAACTCAAAAAAGACGTCGTAGTCTATCATCAGCAGCATCGCGGGGTCATCGGTGTCGGTCTGGACGCCGAAGAAGCCCTCGGAAGCGTTGTAGTTCTCTATGAATGTAATCTTGCGGGGGGCGAATTCCCTCTCGTATATCGGCCTGTAAGGCATCATACTCATCCCGCCGTGCGCAAAGAATTCCATATGGGGCCAGAGTTCTCCGAAAGACTTTGCGCCAGCCTTCTCTGCGGTCCGCTTCAGCAGCACCAGCAGCCAGTCTGGCGTACCGCTCACAGATACCAGCCGCTTGTCGGCGATGACGCCGGCGATGGCGTCGTACTTTCTGTTGATGTCTGTTATCTGGGCCTGTTCAAGATCCGGCACTATATGCAGTACCCTGCGGAAAAACTGAGGAATGGAGGCGGCCATTATTGCGCTCACATCCCCCACCTTAGCCTTGTCGGTGGAGTATTTGGGGTTGAAATTACCGGAGAGGATGAGCGAATACCCCCGGGCGATCTCCGAATCCGGGTGGGTATGGAGATAGCTTGCGGCGACATCGTGGCCGCCCTGCATATGACACTTGTGAAGGCCCCGGTAAGAGACCGGGATAAACTTGATAATGTCGCTGGTCGTGCCGGAGGATGTCGCGAAATACTTGACGCGCCCCTTCCACAACACATCCCTCTCCCCCGCCATCATCCTGAGGATATACGGCTTGTGGCTGGCGTAGTCACCAACCGGAACCCTCGCAGCAAAATCATCATAATCCTGTATGGAAGCATAGTCGTGTTCACGGCCCCAGATGGTATTGGCCGCCCGTTGCACCAGAAATGCCAGAGTGTCGCGCTGAATCTGCTCATACTGTGCATCATAGCGCTGCATCGCCAGTATCCTGTAACTGAAATATCTGCGGGCCAGGGAGGTCAGGGGATCCATATCAATATACGTGTACGCTGCCTGCAGCTGAAGGTAGATAGTTGATTCCCCACCAGCAAACCTGCAGGCATATGAAAGCTATCAGGTTCACCGTGAGCGCCATCTGGAGGTCAGAAGGTTTCCCTCTGCGGAAATGTATGTACACCAGGTAGCAGAGCCAGGTTATGGCGGCCCAGGTCTCCTTGGGATCCCAGCTCCAGAAACTCCCCCACGCCTGCTGCGCCCACAGCGCCCCCATCAGCATCCCCAGAGTCAGGAACGCCGTCCCGGCATAAATCAGGTTGTCGGTGATGTTCATCTCTTTGGCAGAGGGTTCTTTTTTGCTGATGAACAAAAGATATATGGCCATAGCCGCCGCCGCGCCCTGCATCGCATATGCAAACATATACACGATCACGTGCGGAGCGAACCAGGGGCTCTGCAGCACCGGAGCGAGCTCTTTGGTATGAATCTCTGGCTTTAAAAGATTGACCAGGATGAACACCGCCGCCATAATAGTGCTGAAGGTCAGAATCCATTTATACCGCCACCGGCTGTAAACTATGATGCCCGCCACCGGCATAAAGAAAGAGTACCAGAGGCGTGTCTCGCCCATAGTACGCATAGGCGGCCGCTCCAGCGTAACCCAGGCGGCTATTATGAAGGTGAGGAATACAGCGATGCCTGCCGCGGTAAAAAGATATACCAGGGTCCGCTTCCCACGCCAGGCGAATACAGCGCCCAGGGTCATCAGCAGCAGAGCCGGGAGTGCAAACCAGATGAAACTGTTCCAGATCATTTTCCTTCCTCCTCTTTTGGGGGTTTAGGGGCCATAAACATCATCAGGCATATCGCCCCCGCCATCATCATCAGAATGCCGGCATACACCGCCTTGAGCCACAGGCCGGACAGAGGGCCGTCAACGCTGCCGAAAGTGGCCGCCACCACCGCCACAAACACGCCTAGATGGTTGAGTACGAACGGTATCTCGCGCAGTTTGAACCGCATCAGATGGTTGAGGGTCGTAAGGCCGGATATCAGCATCACCCAGCCCCAGGCCAGGGTGAAAGGCCAGAAGCGGACCATCCGGCTTATCCACGGCAGCCCGCCCATAGGCGACTGGGTCGTAAGTCCCATAATCAATGTCAGCGCCAGCGCATATACCATAGCCGGGACCGCCGCCCCGTAATGCATCATCCATTCAAAAAACGGAACCCGCCGCCGCAGCGCATACATAACGCCGATTATAACAAGAGATGCCGCCAGAACCAAAATATTCACAGGCCAGGCCAGAGCGCTCCATTTGATTGGCCCCAGAAGCACCTCCATCAGTACCCCAAGGAGCACCAATCCTCCCCCTAAGAGAAAGCCGGAACGCATTTTTTTCATATTCGCAGTCATAAACAAGTGCTGACAAATATACTAAAATAATTATCTTTACTATATGAATAAATATTTCCCTGAAATTAAAAAGAACTTCGGCTTTGGCGCAATGCGACTGCCCAAAAAAGAGAAGAAGATTGACATAGATGAGCTTTCAAAGATGGTGGATCTGTTTATAGAAAGCGGTTTCAACTACTTTGACACAGCTCACGGTTACCACAACGGAGCCAGCGAGACCGCGCTGAGGGAAACCCTCACAAGCCGCTACAGCCGCGACAGATACCTGCTGGTCAACAAACTCACACACGGTATGTTCAGTCTTGACCCGGAAGGTGTGCGCAAGTTCTTCCAGATGCAGCTCGATGCCTGCGGAGTGGATTATTTCGACTTCTACCTGATGCACGCACAGAATGCCGGCTACTTTGCCGATTTCAAGCGCGCCCGCGCCTACGAAACGGCCTTCGCTCTTAAGGCCGAGGGGAAAATACGCCACGTAGGCATCTCCTTCCACGACCACGCCGATGTGCTGGACCAGATTCTGACCGAATATCCCGACATCGAACTGGTGCAGATCCAGTTCAACTATGTAGATTACGACGATGCCGGCATCCAGAGCGGGAAATGCTACCAGGTGTGCGAGAAGCACGGCAAACCGGTGGTGGTGATGGAGCCGCTCAAGGGAGGCGCCCTGGCAAGGCTGCCCGGGGAGGCTAACCGGCTGCTGGACACCCTAACAGGAGATTCTGCTGCCAAACCCAGCGCCGCCAGCTATGCGATACGCTATGCCGCCAGCTTCCCCCAGACAATGATGACACTAAGCGGTATGAGCACCCTCGCCCAGATGGAGGACAATCTTAGTTATATGAAAGATTTCCAGCCCCTTACAGACGAGGAATTCGCTGTTATAGAGAAGGTGCGCGATATCTTCCGCGCCCAGAACCTGATAGCCTGCACCGGCTGCCGTTACTGCACCGCAGGCTGCCCGATGGAGATATCCATCCCCGACCTGATAGCCGATATGAATGCAAAGAAAACCTTCCGGGACTGGAACAGCGACTGGTACTACTCCATCCACATCCAGAACCACGGCCGCGCCCGTGACTGCATCGGCTGCGGCCAGTGCGAGAGCGTCTGCCCCCAGAGACTGCCCGTCATCTCCCTGATGGAGAAGATTTCCGCCACGTTCGACAGATAATTAAAGCCCGTCCACATCTGAATACTCTGAAACACTGGAGTGCTCTAGTACTTCTAACGAGGATTCAGCACCGTAAGGGACGTCTTCTGTTTCTAAAAACAGACAAAAACCAGCAGTTTCTTTGAACATTTCAGTATTGAATGTGTTTCCAACAGACCTTTGTCTGGAACAAACACATTTTGAAATGAATACAATTGACAAACAAAACAATTACGAGAAACTTGTTACAGACATTGGGGTGCTTCTTAGTGCAGCAAAAGAGAAGATTGCTGCTACAGTTAACACGACTTTGGTCCAGACATACTGGAACATTGGCAAGTACATTGTGGAGTATGAGCAACACGGGGCTGAAAGGGCCGAGTATGGCAGCAACCTGATAAACAAGTTATCGTATGATTTAT
>CAMKTW010000149.1 GCA_946415795.1 uncultured Bacteroidales bacterium | reverse complement strand
CAACGAATAGAATACAGGTTGGTAATCTGCAGGCAGAAGCTCCGGGTGCAGGATATGTATCAGGTCAGAAAGCACCACGTCGGGCTGCACCGGCATTTTTTCGTAGAAGGGGCGCTGCCGCATATTGCAGTATATGACACCTTTGTTTTTAAAGGCGTTCAGGTCGGCGTACCGGGCGTCAGCCGCCTTGAGGGCGTCATAGCTATATTCGCCGTCGTAGCTGTTCACTATGCGCCAATACATCGCGCTTGCAGTACGGCTGTAAACACTTTCGAAATCAAGGTTAATGCCACCTGAGTGCTCGTCGTCCGGGAGGAAATACTCACCGCCGGCATCGCGGAATATCTGGGCCAGGAAGCTGCGGCCGCCACCCACATACCAGTTGCCTCCGTGCAGTTCTCCGCTTAGCACCACCGGGCGGACAGTGACGTTTTCCGTGAGTTTCTTAAGGTCGTTGTAGCGCTTCTCAATGCCGTTGAAAAGTTCGTTTGCCTTTTCCTCTCCGCAGATGAGAAGTCCCACGAATTTTATCCATTCCGCCTGCCCCAGAGGAGTCTGTTCCTTATAGCCAAGGTGAGGCACCAGCGGAATATCCACACCGGTCAGGGCATCGTAGCCGCCTCGCTTGAAGGGAGATATCAATATCAGGTCGGGGTTGAGCCCCAGTATCACTTCACTGTCAAAGTTGCCCTCGATGCCGATCTTTCTGGTACGGCCGTCTGAGAGGCGCTGCTTCATATCCTCGTTGAAGAGGTGACGGGTGCTGGTGATGCCCACCACAGCATCCAGATTGTCAAGGCAGATAAAGTTAGACAGTTGAAGCGAGGTCATACACACGATGCGCTGCACCGGGACCTCCAGAAGAGTGTACCCTTCCGGGACCCGGTCAGGCTTTTCTCCGCGATGCACCAGCATATAGTGGAACGACTGCTGCTGCTCCCGCTGCGGGTCGCTGACATCCACCAGGCAGCCGCCATCGACATACCGTACAGAGAAGCCTTGAGCGTATTTTACCTGAACGATGCCCCCGATGGTATCGGGCAGAGATTCTGACGTTTTCACCCTCTTGGCACCACCGTGGCACCCTGCCGCGGACAGCATCGCCAGGCAGCACATCATAAAAGCCATTCGTTTCACTATCAATCCCATAGCTTCATAATATCGTTGTCACCCCAATAGAGGTGGGTATATCCGGCAATAACGTTTTTATATCTGTATAGCGGGGTAGCAACCCTGCATCCTCGCACGTCAAACTGCTCCGCAACAGATTCCACCGCGCCGGGGTTGGTCACGTCGGAATAGTGGAATTCGTGGCCGCGGAATTCAGCCCCGCTGGAGAGTTTTACGCTGCGATAGCCCAAATGCAGCTTAGCTCCCTCCATAGTGGGCTCTATCGGCAGCACCCCGCACATTTCGGTTCTTGCTCCACCGGCCGAAGTCAGGGCCTTGGAAAGATAGATCATTCCACCGCACTCCGCAAGGATGCGTCCGCCGGCCAGGGCAAAATCCCTTATACTGGACATCAACTGCCGATTGGCCGCCAGCTGCTCCACAAACAGTTCCGGATAGCCGCCGGGCAGATATAACAAATCTGTTTCCGGGAGTCCGTCGCCCGCCAGAGGGCTGAACCAGGACACCTCGCCCAGCCTTTCCAGACATTCGAGGTTCTCTATGTAAGTAAAGTTGAAGGCTTCATCGCGGGCTATTGCTATCCGCATTCCACCTCTGGCAAAAGCCGGTTCTGTACGGGGCTCCACAAAAGTAGTCTCGCAAGATGCGAGCAGTGCATCGATATCAATGTTCGCCTCCACCATATCGGCAGCACAGGATATCCACTCCTCCATCTCGCTCTGCGCGGAAATCGTAAGGCCCAGATGACGTGAGGGCACCTCCAGATTCCCTGCCCGCGGCAAACAGCCGAAGCAAGGCAGGCCTGCATCTTCCGCCGCCTGAAGCAGTAACCGCGAATGGCGCCCGGAAGCTACCTGGTTGAACACGACTCCGACGACATTAAGTCCAGGCATAAAGATCTTCATTCCGTGCAGCTGCGCCGCCACAGTATATGCGGTGGATTTTGCACCGGCCACCAGCACCACAGGGATGCCAAGCAGCCGTCCAATCTCCGCAGAGCTGCCAGCCATACGGTCGTAGCCGTCAAAGAGGCCCATAACCCCTTCTGTCACGCAAACGTCGGCACCGGAGCCATACCGGCCGTAAAGATGCGCCAGATCTCCGCACAGCCAGCTGTCCAGATTCACCGACCTCCTTCCCGCCGCTCTCGAATGAAATATCGGGTCGATATAGTCGGGACCGCACTTGAAGGGCTGTACACCTAGTCCACGGCGCCGCAGTGAGCGCAGCAGGCCAGCCGTGAAGGTGGTCTTGCCACTGCCCGAGGCAGGCGCTGCTATGAGGACCTGGGGTTTCATCTATTGCAAAGATAGTAATTGAACTTTAGAAAAAACGCGCGGCCGGGCTTCTGAAGCATGTAGTTGTCGTAGGCGAGTGAATCGGTGATGTTGGTGCACTCCAGCGATATGTTGTAGCGGCCGCCGTGCCAACTGTAAAGCAAGTTAGCGTTCAGCAGGTTCTGGGTGGGAACGGTGGGTTTTGATGCGGCAGAACCGTAAGCAGCCCAGGTAACGTAGAACCAGTGAACCCATTGATAGCTGGCGCCTATGATCAGCCGTCCGTCCGGCAATCCAAATCCATTGAAGGTATAAGCCGCCTGCACGTTGCAATATGTCCACGGCCGGTTGGGGGTGCGGTTGCGGTATGTAACCGAAGGAGTGCCGGACTGAGTGTATTGTCGCATGTCACGGCAGTCGTCGTATGTGGCATTAGCCGCAATGTGCAGCTTCCCGGCCCAGTTGTATTGTATCTCCCCCTCAACTCCTTTTATGTGCACCGCGTCCACGTTGGTGTATTGCATCATACCTTCGGTATCGAGTATCGTCACTTGGATGTAATTATCTATCAGTCTTACGAAGCCGTTGGTCTCGTAGCTGAGAATATGCCCATCACCCAGGTCAAAAGAGCCGAAGATGCCCAGGTTGAAGTTGTTGCCCGCCTCCGGATTCAAAGTCAGGTTAGGATATACGGTGGTGCCGTTGCCCAGCAGTTCACGTGACACAGGCAGCCTCACGCTATGCTCATACGAAGCCTTGGCAGACAACTGCTCCATAAGCCGGTAACGTGTGCCAAGCCCATAGCCCAGGTAGTTGCGGGTTGCAACCGGACTGACTTTATCCGCACCTGTCTGCGAAGACATTTCACTTTGGCCGACAGACATATGGTCTATGTACTCCTTCAGGAAATAGACATTGTCCAGGCGCCCGTGCAGCAGAGACTGGCTGTAGGCAAGTCCCACAATATGGCGCGAGAGTACGTCGTTGGCGGGCTCAAAACCGGTGTCATATTCATCGTCCTGACGGTTTTCCACCCGGCTTAGCATATAATTCAGGGTCAGCGCATGCCCCGGGGCAAGGCGATAGTCGGCAGTGGCGCGGGCTATCGTAAGCGGACGGCGGTAGTTGCGCAGCGTCTTGCCGCGGCCGCGTATCTCACTGTACGCTCCGTCAATATAACTGCCGTCCCAATAATAACGCCTCAGCGTTGTATCTATTGTCTGCGAATGGTCCCAGGTGTGAGAAAGAGTCGCGCCCAGCGAAAGGTTGTCTGTGAGGAAATGCTGTTTTGAATAGCGCGCAGTCAAGTTCGCGCTTCGGACTTTGCGCTCTGCCATACCAACCACGTGGCTTTGGGTGGCGCCAGTCTGAATCTCTTTTTCTGATGCCGAAACCGATGCCGACACAAAAAAGTCATCGGCCCAGGCACGGTCGGTCACACCCGCTTCCAACTGCGCGAACAGCGCCCTGTAGGCGTCGTGGAACCTGGGCAGATCGGTAATGACGAAGGCGCTGTGGTCTTCATTGCGCACCTTTACCCCGCGCATCAGATAATCATTTTTGGAGTACTGAAGGCTTACGGTCGGCTTGATAACTATGCCCGCTCCCGGGGTACGGTACTGCGCGCTGACATCGGCCCTGTGGGTATGGAAAGAGCCGAGTCCGTACGAAACATCCAGATAGTTGAGGCTGCGGCGATTGGTGACTATATTGATGGCTCCGCCAAGAGCATCACTCCCCAACGTTGCGGGAATCACCCCCTTGTATATTTCCACGTGGTCGATTATGCTCAGGGGCAGGTTGGTTATATTAATTCCGGTGCCCTTGGAGTCCAGCGCCACCCCGTCTATAAAGTAGCGGATAGAACTGCCGGACAAACCGTTGAGAGAGAGGTCAAATTCACTGCCGACTCCACCCTGTTCGCGGATCCGGACGCCGGACGTACGGTCAAGTGCACGAGAGAGCGACTGCAGAGTCGCCACCTGCCGCCCAATTTCCACAGAACTGGCCGCGAAAGCGCCTTGACGGATCTTGTGAGCTTCTGTCTGGCCGGTGACGGTGGCGGTTTTTATTTCATTCTGATATGACAATGCTACCTCGGCTCCT
>CAMKTW010000148.1 GCA_946415795.1 uncultured Bacteroidales bacterium | reverse complement strand
CTACTGCATCAAACAAGTCGCACGCGGCGCTGCAGGTATATGTCACTACTTTATCCTCTTCGTATGGGTTATACATCAGGTGGCAGGGATATCTGCGGTCTGCATAGAAGTCGGTGGCATTACAATCCAGAGACAGTATGCACTCCACGTCGGTAGTTGAGATAATGGACCCGAATATCCCCACCGGTGATGTGCTGTAGAGGCTGAACATCGTGCTCTGTGGATTGCTGGCACTCCAGGAGGGGCCGTCACCTTCTGCCACGGGTACGCCTCCCACTTTGCCATATCTGTCGGTCTTGCGCAACCCTTCATAACCTATTATGTTGCCTGTGATATCCTTCAGCTCGGGGCAGGCCTGATGGGCGTCGTCTATCTCAAGAGGGAAGAATAATCTGGAAGCATTGGCGTTGTTCAGCATCCACTTCCCTATCATCGTGGCATATTCCGGAGCATACTTCACCATCGGCACCAATGGCCAGGCCATTTCGTAGCAGTTCATCTGAAAGGCGTAACCACCGCCGTCGGTGATGCTGCCCTGGAGCCCGTACACGTCATAGTCTCCCCAGCGGTCGCATATCACACCCCATCCCCATCGGCCCCGTGAACCATCGAACGACCAACTTATTATCTTGCCTAAATCATACTCTGTGCCTTTATATGTATTCAACCAAGCGGCGCAATAGGCACCAAAAGGCATAAGAATCTCATAAAAACGGCTCTGAGGCTGTGCGTTAAGTACGTTCATAGCGTTGATGGCACGGTCCAGGTAACGCTGGTCGCCAAACTTGCGCCAGGCCTGCAGCAGGACATAGGCGTGGCCGGCCGCCGCGTCTTCCTGCTTAGGAATCTTGTTAGAGAAACCGTGCATCGAGTAATAATTGAAGAAACTGTAGCTGTAGTTGTCGCCCAGTGTCTCGTCGGCAGTAGCGAACTGGTTGGCGATGGTCTTCTGTATCTGGTCGGCGCCTTCTACACCGGGAAAGATATCACATACTCCCCAGTAAAGCAGATTGGGGAGGACATTGTACCACCAGTCTGTGGCTGTGCCGGCGGTGTTGTTGAGCATAATATTCCACCGCTCGTCGCTGGCAAAGTATTTCTGCAGCATTTTAGGGTAGTTGTGCCCGTCACCTGAAACCTTGTCGATGCCTACCAGGCCGGCGCCCATCACCGCCGCCATAGTATTGATAGCCTCGTGGTCGGGGCCGGAGCGGTGGTCGCCAACCGTGGTCTTGAGGCCGAACGCCTCCTGGTCGCCGTTGCGCTTGGAGTTGTCCAGCCAGATCAGCGGACGGACATCATCCCTGGCGTCCCAGTCAAACACATAGCTGTCATAGTCAAGCGCCTTCTGCCGCCAGTCGAGCATCTTATATGGCTGCGGGATTGCAGGCATATTATCGACCCTGTCGATACTTTTCTGGGATATCGGGAAGCCGAGGATAGCCTCAGCAAGGGGATCTTCCCCAGGATTGGGTTTATCACAGGACAGAAGAGCGACAAACAATGCCGCCACAGTGGCTAATCTCTTCATTTGATGTTAGTTAAAAAAAGTGACAGGCGGCAGGGTCAGCCGCCGCCTGCCTAAAGGCACAGTATTATTTCTGAGCGTTGTAGAGCTTCTTGACCTGTCCTGCGGTCAGGGGAGCGCTGTAAACGGCCAGTTCGTCAATGGTACCTGCAAAGTATGCATCCCAAGCTGAAATCTCAGCGTTGTCTGCACCACGTTTCATATTGATTGTTTCGTCGGAACCAATAGCAATCTCTACCTTGTCGTTCTCGGGAGCGCTGATGATGCTGCCTGCTTTGTGCTTGCCGTCGTGTGCTGCACCTTCCCAAGTCTTGGTAAGCTCACCGTTGACATACATATCGATGTTGCCGGTTGCACCGTCCCAGGAAACTACCAGATGTGACCAGGAACCAACTGCTACAGAACCGTCGGTCTCATTGTCCATATCGGTGATACCGTTGTTGGTAGCCAGGGTAAGGAAAGGCTTGCCACCATCCTGGGTCTGGAATTTCCAAACATGCCAGCTGTTGATGGAGACAATGTAGTTGGAAGCGCGAAGCTGGTCGGGCTTAACCCAGCAGGAGATAGCCAGATTCTTGATGCCGGTAACTTTAGCCACATCGTAATCGCTGATAGAGAGGTGGGAAGCGTCTGCAAAATGGAGCGCCTTGCCTACCTTACCATCTACGAACTCGGGGAGCTTGGTAGCAGGGAAGAGCTCTTCTGCGCCCTTCTGAAGAACTGCGGTCCACTGGTTCTTACCGGTGGTCTTGAGTTCCGTTCCCTTACCTTCATCGAAAGAGAGGGCAAAGATAATGTCATCCGGGTTGATCTGGTCGAGTTCAGTCGCCAGGAATGTAGTCTTGGCATCGGTCAGACGGGATACCAGACTTGCGACAGCAGCGTCAGTGGTAGCGTTGTCCGCAGCAGCCTTGACATCTTCGATAGCTTTCTTGAAAACATCGATAGCTGCCTGGGGGTAGTTGTCGGTAGTTGCAGCATTGATAATACCCTGGCATTCGTTCACGAGGGTAGTCAGAGCTGTCTTGTCTACATTCTTTGCAGGGTCTTTTTCTTTGTTGCAGCCCACTGCCATAAGGGTCAGGGCTACCATTGCAATTGCAAAAAACTTTTTCATTTGTTTGTAATTAATTGAGTTGTTAATAAATATGATTAGTTATTTGGTCTATTTCAGAGCTGCATTTGCATCTGTTTCGCTTTGAGGGATAGGGAAATAATACCTTTCGGCGCTCCAGGCACCGGTTCCAAGAGCCGCTACTGCATATTCTTTACCGTAGCGCATCACGTCAAAGAAACGGTGGAACTCAAAGCCCAGTTCGCGGCGGCGTTCCTTGCGGATCGCATCGCGCATTGCCGACTGGGTGCCGGCGGAAGTATTTGCCAGTCCGGCTCTGTTGCGCACCTGATTGAGGGCCGATGCAGCAACACCGACATTTGAAGCGGAGGCCTCGTTGAGCGCTTCTGCCTTAAGGAGCAGCACCTCCGCATAGCGGATACGATGCTGGGGTATGGTGCTCTGACTCTTTGCCAGACCCTCTACCTTGTCTTCATCGTATTTCTTCACCAGGTAACCGGTCTCGTTGCCCCAGGCGGCGTCGAATGTAGTGCCGTTGAACCAAGGTTTGCCATCGCGGCCTATGGATGCGTCCAGACGGGGATCGTCGCCACCTGCGGCTGTCTTCTCGTCGAAGCAGGCCACATAATCGTCTGTGGGCTGGTTAAAGTGATACCCTCCCTCCTCTACTGCCGGGGAGAACCAGACATTGAGACTGTTGCCCCTGGATGTTATTTTGCTGTTGCCGTAGCGGATTGCAAAAATGCTCTCCTTGCTATTCTCGCCACCGGTCTTGAAAAGATTGGCATAATCGGTTTCAAGTGCATATCCTGCGTTGACACTCTCAAATGAATTGATTGCATCCACCGCCTCAGCATATTTGCCCTGGAAGAGCTTGCTCTTTGCAAGCAGCGCATATGCTGCACTGCGGTTGGCACGGCCGTCTTTTGTGTCGGTAAGAGTGCCGGCGGCATCTGTCAGATCGGCATCTATCAAATCATAAATCTTATCGATGCCTGAAAGGCCGACGTGGATGTTTTCACTGGTGTTCTGGGGCTTTGTCTTGAGCGGCACGCTTCCGAAGATATTCACCAGATTGAAATACGAATATGCCCGGAGGAATTTAGCTTCGCCCACCAGACGGTCCTTTAGTTTAGAATCTATATCCATTTCACCGACATACTCAATGACGTTGTTTGCCCTTGATATTGTCTCATAGGTGTCGCTCCAGAAGGTGTTGAGCGAGCCGTTGTCGGTGGTGGCGTTAAGATCGTTGATCTCGTTGATCTGTGGCTGGTCGCCGGCGTCGCCGCCTTTGACGGAGTCATCAGAGGCCACGTCGCCGAACATCCAGAGTATATTGTTGTACAGCGAGTTGTACACAGCATTTACAGCCATCTCCGCTTTGCTGGAAGATGTATAGTAGTTCTCTGAGGTATAACCGCCCTTGAGATCCTCGTCGAGGAAATTGCAGGAAACCGCCAGGATAGCTATGGTGATTATTGCTAAATACTTTTTCATAGACTTAGAATGTTAAGTTTAAACCTAAGGTTACACTCTTGGCGACAGGGTAGTTACCCCAGTCGATACCGTTGGCACGGTCGCCTTCGGAGGTGGAGTTGGCATTGACAGTCATTTCCGGGTCAAGTCCGGTGTAACGGGTGAAAGTAAGCAGGTTGGAGCCCGCGATGTATGCCCTCAGGTGGCTTACTCCGCAGTTCTCGGGCATCTTGAAGGTGTATCCGAGCTGTACGTTCTTCAGACGCATATAACTGCCGTCCTCGAGGAATCGGGTGGATACCTTGCGGTTCTGGGTTGCGCTCCAGGCAGCACGGGGCTGAGTCGTGGAGTGGTTCTCGGGAGTCCAGTGCTCGTTGAAATAGCGCAGCGTGGTGGGGAATCCACGGTAGAAACCTTCAGAGTCATTGAGGTACTGCACATATATCTTCTGT
>CAMKTW010000147.1 GCA_946415795.1 uncultured Bacteroidales bacterium | reverse complement strand
TCAAATACACTCTTTTCACTCCCGCCACCAGAGTCCGGAATTTCTTCAAAGAATTCTCTGTAAGGGCAAGCTGGGGCGTAGCGGTAAAGCAACCCTCCTTCTCTGTGCTCTACCCCACGCCTTCTTATTTTGACATAAACGCATTCACTTCTACAGCAGATGCAAACAACATTGTAAGCAATGCGTATTATGTGATGCCGCGAACCATAGCATATAACGCTGAGCTGGCATGGCAGCGCAACCAGCAGGCCGAGGCGGGCATTGACATAAACCTGGGCGGCACCAAGATTTCCCTGGCAGGCTTCTACAACAGGACCCTCCTGGCCTATACAACAGAGACTTTTTACGAGCGGTTTATCTATACCGAGACTTTGCCGCAGGCGGTACAGGGTCTGCCCATCCCAGCCGGCGACCGTATATACAGCATCAACCCCACGACCGGACGCGTAACGGTTTCTGACCGTACCGGCGCCCTGGCCCCGATTGAGGCAGAAGGCATCGAGAAAAAGAGTTTCATATCTGCCTATACAGAGCATAACGAAGAGAACCCCATTACCCGCTACGGTCTGGAATGGATCATAGACTTTGCCCGAATCAAGGCGCTGAACACCACCATACGTCTGGACGGGTCGTTCTATAATTACAAAGCAATATTCAGTGACCTTACAGAATATTGCCCCACCACCCAGACTTCATACGACAAATCGCTGTACAAGTATGTGGGATTCTACTATGGAGACAACTCCAACTCCAACGGCAAGGTGACGCAAGACATCCATACCAACCTGACCATTACCACCAACATCCCTCAGGTGCGTATGATCATCTCGTTCAAGTTGGAGAGCTCCCTGCTCAAATATTCCCGTTCTTTGAGCGAGAGGCTGGACGGTTCCCGCCGCAGCCTGGTATTGGCCGACAAGACAGACGTGCTGTCCTATACGGATGCATCGGTATATGACGGCGAGTGCTACACAGTGCTTTTCCCCGACACCTACTGTTCTTTTGACGACCCTACCCAGAAACCTTTCCTTGAGAATCTTGAATGGGCAAGGGCTAATGATCCGGAGCTTTATGCAGACCTCACCAAGCTTATTGTTTCGGGCACCACTTATAATTACACCTTCCTCAAAGATTTCATATCGCCCTAT
Source organism: uncultured Bacteroidales bacterium (assembly GCA_946415795.1). Taxonomy (GTDB): domain Bacteria; phylum Bacteroidota; class Bacteroidia; order Bacteroidales; family UBA932; genus Equibacterium. Next base: position 3,419 of record CAMKTW010000147.1, on the reverse strand, counting down.
TTCAGCGCCAATTTCAGCGTGACCAAAGAGATTGGAGACATAGCTTCCATATCGTTCTACGCCAATAATTTCTTCAACAATATGGGGCAGGTATACTCCACAAAGACCAAGACTTACAGCTCGGTATCATCTTATATTCCCCGTTTCTACTACGGCCTTACATTACGTCTCAAATTCAATTAATCTTAAATAGTACTCACAATGAAAAAAAGTTTCATCTTTGTTGCAGTCGCAGCCATAGCTTTTATGGTGGCTGCCTGCGTAAAACCCGTTCCCGTAGGACCTGACGAACCCGACGATCCCACACCCACTCCCACTCCCGGACCCGATGTTCCCGCACTTTATGACATCGCCATCCAGCTTCAGAGCGAGGGTGCAAACTTTGCCGTGGCAGGTATCACCGTGGCCATTGCCGACGATGCCGGCGTAGCCAGCTACGACGCAGTTACAGATGCCACCGGAAAAGTTTCCTTCAAACTCCCCGCAGGCACTTATGCAGCTACAGCTACCTATAAGACGGCAGAAGATGGCCAGCGCCTGACATTCAACGGCGCAAACAACGCCATCTATGTATCCAAAAACGGCGACAGATCGTTCAACCTGAACCTCAACAAGGTTGTAAGCCAGCAGATTATCATCAAGGAAGTCTACACCACCGGCTGCAACAGTTCAGCTTTGAATAAAAAGTATTTCGACGATGCATATATAATCCTCTACAACAACTCCGAAATGGAGGCTGATGCATCTGACATCGTTTTTGCCGGCGGCGCTCCGTCCATGCCCAGCCAGAAGCAGAACTATTGGCTTGATGCTACCACCCTCCTGTTCGAAAACGCAAACTGGCTTCCTTCTTACAGCGCATACTGGTGGTTTGACTCCGAAGTCAAGATTCCTGCATACTCTCAGATAGTAGTGGCCCTGTTCGGCGCAATCGACCACACACAGACCGTGGCCGAGTCAGTTGACCTCAGCAATGCATCTTACTACTGGATGAACAACAAGAGCGTCACTGCATTCAAAGCAGCAAAATATTCAGTTTCTGAGAACATCCCTGCAGCCAACTACCTCTCCGGTATTGCTCTGAATCCCGGCACCGCCTGGGTTGTTGCCAACAGTGCTCCTGCATTCTTCATTGCGAATATATCTAAAGAAGAGGCTACCGCCATTGCACAGAACAAGGACGCTTATGACACATACTGCGGCACTGCGGACGCATTCAAATTCCCCAAGTTCCCCAAGGACAACGTTGTGGACGCCTTTGAAGTTTGGGTAAGTACCAATGTGGCCAACAGCAAGCCCCGCTTCTCTACCGACATCCTCACCGGATATCTCCCTATGACTAACGGTATGGGCTACACTGCATACAGGAATGTGGATAAAGAGGCCACCGAGGCTCTGGAAGAGAACGCTGGCAAGCTGGTTTACAACTATGCAGGCGGCACCGACGATGTTGAAGGCAGCACCGACCCCAGCGGCATTGATGCTGAGGCATCCATCGCTGCAGGCGCCCACATTATCTATTCCGACACCAACGATATGGCCAAGGATTATCACCAGCGTAAAGTAGCTTCACTGAAGAAATAATTAACCTATGAAACTTCGTATCCTGGCACTTCTGGCCCTTGCACTGGCTCCCGCCCTGCTGGCGGAAGCCGGCGACGGGCAGGTGCGCGATTTCAGGCTGGTACAGCAGACCACGCCACAGCTTATTGTTTCCAACCCCGCCGCTATGGGCTTCTGGAGCGGGCGTGTGGCAATGGTAGAGGCTAATGCCGTCAAAAGCAACGGCGCGCTGATTGCCCTGGAAGAGTCGGCCGACGACTTTACCTTTGGCGCCTCCACCGAATCGTACTACAGGATATCGAAACTGATAACTTTCCACGGCAAACTGGCCTGGTCCCACTTCTCCGGCAAGGATATGTGCGGACCGGTGCTGATGCGCCCCGATTTTCACCCGATAGGCTTCTATGAGAGCGATCCCGAAATGGTCGGAATCAAAAAGCGCGAGCTCTACGATCTCACAGGAGGCCTGTCGCTCAATCTTGACTCTGACTGGTCACTCGGCTTCAACGTCAACTACGAGGCCGGGGACCAGACCAAGGTCAAGGACCCCAGGTTCTCCAACATCCTGACCAATCTGGACCTCAAGGCCGGCCTGGCCTGGCACCCTTCCCGCAATTTTATGGTGGGGCTTTCTGGGCAGTACGAGAGTCTTCTGGAGCAAATCCGCGGCGGCATCTACGGAACCACCGGCACACAGTATTTCATCCAGACCGACCGCGGCGGCTTTTTCGGCACAGTTGAAGAGCTTGAAGGAGACCGCAATTTCATTTCTGACAGCGGACACGTCCCCCTGGACAACCGCTATTACGGAGCTTCCCTGCAGATGGTGCTGTTTGAGAAGTTCGTAAACGAATTCACCTACCGCAAGCAGGCCGGCTACTACGGCAAGCGCTCTGCCACCACTCCCATATTCTTTGAGTTCGGCGGCTTTGAGTTTGCCTACAACGGCACATTGCTGATTCCCGCAGGCAAGGATATCCACAGAATTGCGGCCGACTTCAGCTACAATGTGGTGAATACCGACGAAAACCGCTTCAACTACGTGACCCAGCCCGGCGGCAACACCATAGTGGAATACACCACCAAGAGCCGCATCACCGACCGCGGCGATATGACCGCCGCCCTGGACTACCGCTGGTTTATAGATGCCTACGGCAGCCGACCCGCCGCTACCATTGGCGCAAAGGCAACGTACTTTGCCCGCACCCAGGTCACACAGATTTATCCTTTCTTCCGCAACCACTCCTTCAGCCGCGTAGGCGGTGAACTGTTCCTGGAGAAAGATTTTGATTTGGGCTACTGCTCCATTATTCCTTCGATTACCGGCATCTATCAGATGGGCTGGGGCGTGAAAAAAGCCGACGGCACCTATGTAGAGACCACTTCTACCAGGCTTAAAAGCTTCGACTATTGGCTGGACCGCAAATACGAATATGACACCGCCGCCCGTGCCGGAGGCTGCCTGTCGGTGACCTTTGCCAAATCTTTTGAGAAGTTTGAGATTTATCTGAAAATCTCCGACACCCTCACTTCTCTGCTGGCCCAGCCCGAATTCCTGGCGGGCCGCACCCGCAACATTGCCCAGATGACAATCGGCTGCAACTTTTAACATATCTTCTCAAGTATGAAAAGAATCTGCCTGTGCCTCGCGGCACTTATCTGTTCGTTTTGCCTCTTTTCCCAGCCCATCGCCTCCGACCCGGAATTCAAGGTAGGCAGGCTGGACAACGGCCTGACTTACTATCTGTGCCACAACGAGATACCTGCCGGGACTGCCGAATTTTACATTGCGCACAATGTGGGAGCCCTGCAAGAAGAGGACAACCAGAACGGCCTGGCCCACTTTCTGGAGCATA
>CAMKTW010000146.1 GCA_946415795.1 uncultured Bacteroidales bacterium | reverse complement strand
AGTCCCAGCTATCGCCACCCCACTGTGCACCGTTCATATACATTGTCTCGGGTGCTTTGGATTCTTCGGTGAGGGTAACAGTGTAAGTGAAGTTCTTGTCAAAAGAACCCTGTGCGAGCTTGAAGGTAAGGGTGATGTCATATTTGCCACCCTTTTCGACAACGATATTGTTGTCGCCTCTGCCGGGGCGGTTTGCAAGACCCAGTCCCGAACCGGTCTCACCGAGGGATGTTTCTGCCTTAACCTTGCCTGCGTCGTCAAGGGTAACTTTCCAGTAGTTGCCGGTGGAGAACTTGAACTCGCCGTTCTTGGCAAGCTCCTGGTCCTTGAACGTGAAAGTGGTACCGGCGTTGGAGAAGGTCGGTTTGGGATCGGAAGATGTGAAGCCCCAGCCGTTCATACCGCCGCGTACACCAAAGTCGCTGGCGTCGAGAAGGAGAATCTGGGGATCTTTCAGGTCGCCTGCCTTGTTGATGTCAAGGACGATGTGATACAGACCGGTCTTGGAAACCTTCATCGCGGGAGCGTTGTCGCCCTGCACCATCTTGCCTTTGAGCACGGTTGCGGGGTTGTCGTTATAAGCTTCTTCTTCGGGGGTTGTGAATTCTGCAAGAGTTGCACCATAGCGGCTCTTCTTTCCACCGTCATTGTAGAGCAGGTAGAATTCCTTGTCGGCCTCGAGAACAATGAATTTCTCGAACATACCGTCGCGGACAGCTTTGTCAACTTCATTGTAGCCGGCTGCCATTACGCATTCGGGCTTGATTTCATCGGAACCGGTAGCAGGTCCGGCAACATAGAAGCCGTTTACTGTGACCTTGTCCCAATCGATGTTACTATTCTCCTTCTTGCAGGAAACTGCAAAAAGAGAAACAACAGCAATAGCAAGTAATAAAACTTTCTTCATAATACGTGACTAATAGTTGGTTGATTTATAGTGTTATAGGTATTGTCTCAGAAATTTGTGGGATAACCGGGGTTTTGGGTCCACACGGGATTGCCGTTTTCATCACGGACGGATTTCTCCAGAACCTTATACGGGATGGGGAACCACTTGCGGTATTCGTCTGTTGCGGTGATAAACTGTACATAATTGGCCTTGTTGAACTTGCCGAAGCGGATCAGGTCGCGGCGGCGCATATTCTCCCAAGCAAATTCCCGGCCACGTTCGTCAAGAATGCCATCGAGTGTCAAGACATCAGGATATGCAGTCCTGTAGGCGGCATCACCGTCAGCCTCGTAGGCAAAAGAGCGCCTGCGAAGCGTCTGGAAGTCTGCCGAACCCCAGCCGGAAGCGCCTGCACCACCACGCAGGATAGCCTCCTCTTTCATCCAGAGGACGTCGGCATAGCGGAACAGCACGAAATCATTCTCGCTATATTTGTATTTACCTGCCTTGTCAATCTCATATTTGATGCAGCGGGCTCCTTCAAGGTCAGATGCTTCTGTCAGAGACGTTACATCCTTTACAATGATAGCGTCTGACTTGTCTTCATCCTTGTCTTTGCAGAGGTTGCCGGAAGCATCGTAGATGGGTCCTAAAAACCATCCCCATCGTTTGGTATCATTGGTGCCAAGACCTTCGTTGCCCGGGCCGCGGACGTCTGTTGCAGCAAATCGGTCCATAAATGACGGCCGTGCGCAGAACCCGTTCCAGGGCGTCTCCAGCATATTGTAGGTCTTCTGGTGGTTGTAATTGAGGGTCAGAAGAGAAATGCGGAGTTTGTTGAGCATCATTCCGTCACCGCCGCTGCGCTCATCTATGTTGGCCTCGCCGTTTTCTACAATCACGAAGATATTCTCCTTGGAAGCGGAGTTGTCAATCTTGAAATTGGTGAAGTAATCGGGCTCAATCGAGTAAGAGCCTGCATTGATAATGGCATCGCAGCAACGCACGCAGTTTGTGTAGAAATCTGCGGCGGTGTTGATGGGGGTCGAATGTCCGTTTTTCAGCTTGATATTTGCAGGTGTACAGTCAAATGATTCAGCATTCAGATAGAGGCGCGCCAGAAGGGCATAAGCCAGACCCTGGGTGGCACGGCCATAGTTGAGTGCACGGCTGGCGTCGTCTGTAACGGCAGGGAGGTTCGGCGCATTCTTTTCGAGGCAGTCAACGAGGTGGGACCAGACATCGCAGGGCTCCATCAGGGGGTCGCTGGCCTTGTCGACGAATTCCTCCAGGTAAGGGATGCGGCCAAAGCAGTCGAACAGCATATAGTAGTAGTAGCTGCGCATCACCTCCAGCTCGCCGGAGTATTGTGCATATACCTGCTCGGACATAGAAGACTTGTAGTCGTCGAGGGTCTTGAGCAACTTGTTGCAAAGCACCGCTCCGGCTATAGTCGTATTCCAGATGTTGCGGAAGGCGCCGCCCATCTCGTTCCAGTTATGGGTGTTGAGGTTGCGCCAGTATCCGCCGTCGGCCCAGTCCTTGTCGGGCATACGGGTAGGGCAGAGACCTTCGTCTGCGGTAAGGGTGACAACTCCCCAGTATCCCCAGTGGTCGTGCAGCCATTTGACTTCGGCATAGCACTGTCCCACAAGCAGGGGGACGTTGGCCTCATTGGTCATAAGGTCGGCAGTAGTGGGGTTGCCATAGTTTATTTCTTCCAGCATCTTGTCGCAAGAGCTTGCGAGCGACAGGAACAGGACAGTTAAAAGCGTAATAACAATCTTTTTCATAATTCTCCGGATTAAAGATTAGAACAGGCTCAGGTTTATACCGAGAAGAATGGTCGCAACCGGAGGATAGAACGAGCAGTAATCGATGCCGCCGTCCCATACGGAGGTGGTGTTCACTTCGGGGTCCTGGCCGCTGTAAGCGGTTAGTGTATAAAGGTTCTGGCCTGTTATGTAGGCACGGGCCGACTGGAAGAAACGGCTGTCCTTTATGGGGAAGGTGTAGCCGATGGTGAGATTGTCCACTTTCATATATGAGCCGTCTTCCAGATAGAAGTCAGAGAATTGGGCTTTCTGTGTCAGGGTGGAGGAAGCGCCGCTGACGTCCTTCATGAACACGTTCTTGTTGTTGGCGCTCATAGGGCCGTATGCCCAGCGTGTTACGTTGAGAATCTTGTTGCCTACCACGCCCCTTAGGAACATGGTGAAATCCCAGTTCTTGTAGCGGATAGTGTTGTTCCAGCCGAAAGTGAACATCGGTTGTGCACTGCCTATTACCTGGCGGTCACCTTCCACAGCGGTACTCTCGTCGCAATAGCGGACCTGGCCGTCGCCGCGGTCGGGCATCAGATAGGTCCACATGCCGGTGGTGGGGTTGATGCCGAAGAACTTGTAGCCGTAGAAACTGCCGACGGCCTCACCCTCGACAAGAATCTGCGTATTGGTATTCATAATGCCGTTTTCACCCACTCCGCCCGAAGTGGTCTCGGTATAGTTGAACCCGAGTGAAGGATCGGACAGGGATGTAATCTTGTTGCGGTTGAACGCCAGGGTCGGAGTGGTGGTCCACTGGAAGTCGTTGTTTTTTACCGCAACGTAGCTGAGCGAAAGCTCTGCACCGTAGCTGTCCATCTTGCCGGCGTTGGCAAGCAGGGTTGTGTACTGGTAAGGAGGTGTGGGCACCTCGTAGTCCCAGAGCAGGTCGGTGGTATGGCGGTAATACAGGTCGATGCTACCGAAGAGTCTCTCTTTGAGCAGAGAAAAGTCCACGCCGACATTGTACTCATATTTCTTTTCCCAGCGGATATCGGGATTGACATTTTGGCTTACGGTATATGTGTAGACATAAGCCCCATTGTACCAGAAAGTTCCTCCGTTGGACAGGAGCTCGACACTGCGCAGGTCGCTGCCAAGGTCGTTGCCTGTGACACCGAAACCGGCGCGCAGTTTAAGGTCGTCCACCCAGGCGGCATTTTTCATAAAGTCCTCTCCGCTTATTCGCCAACCGGCGCTGACTGCAGGGAACAGACCCCATTTGTGATTGACTCCGAAACGGGAAGAGCCCTCGCGGCGAAGTGATGCTGAAAGCAGGTATTTCTCTCTGTAATTATAGTTGACACGGGCGAACTGTGCAATCAGAGTGTGGGAATTGCGGTCGGAGCCCATTTCCATATACTTTTTGCTGGCATCACCGTCTCCCATCTTATAGTATTTCATCACTGCCGGTGCCGCGAAGCCCTTATTGGCCATATTGTCAGAATCGTAGAAGAAATTCTGATAGGAAACACCGGCAACGGCGGCGATACTGTGTCCGTTGAAATTGCGGGACCAGTCTGCGGTCAGCTCAAACAACTTGTTTAATGAAGTATTGCCGGTGCGGCCGGCCTTCTCGCTGCCGGAAGCGTCGGTATTGACGACACCATTGTACCAATAGCCGTTGTTGTCCCCCTCTTCTAAGGCAGCAAAACCGCTGACTTTGAGCCCGGTAACGGGTTTGATATTGACGGTGGCCTTGACGCTGCCGCGGAAATAATTGCCTGTAGCGTAAGACTCCTTCTGATACATATTCTCAACCGGGTTTACGAATCCGGTCTCCTCGCTGCGCCAGAAATAGCCGTTGGGAGAAGTTTTGTCGTAAACGGGATACGTGGGATTCAGCAAGGCCGCGTTTTTGAAATCGCCGCAGAAATAGTCATTCCGGTAGCGCATATAACTCA
>CAMKTW010000145.1 GCA_946415795.1 uncultured Bacteroidales bacterium | reverse complement strand
GGGTGAAAAGGGGACCAGCAGCTACAACGAATCCAAGAACTTTGGCGTTAAATGGTCTCACGCCCAGGATTCCAAGGCGCGTCCCGGAACCACCTTCCGTGCGTCGGTGAACTTCTCCAGCCCGTCCAACAACCGCTACAACTCTACCAGCGTCTCGGAGGCGGTGCAGAGCCAGACATCTTCATCGATATCGTATTCCAAGGCATTCTCTTTCGGAAGCCTCTCTGTGAATATGCTGCACAGCCAGAATACGAAAGACTCATCCTACGTGTTCACGCTTCCCAACCTCACCTTCAACATAAACCGCTTTTTCCCTTTCAAACGCAAGGTGAGAGCGGGGAAGGAGCGCTTCTATGAGCAGATTTCCCTGAGCTACAGCACCTCGTTCCAGAACAAGATAAACTTCAAGGCACGCGAGTTTATGCAGGAGGGGTTTGCTGACAAGTTCAATAATGGAATGACTCACAAAGTTACCATAGGCCTGCCGTCTTTCACCCTTCTGAAATACTTCAACTTCTCTCCCGGTGTCAGCTATGGTGCGAATATGTACTTCCGTAAAACCACCCAGTTTTACAACTCGGAGACAGGGAAGGTGGAGTCTGTAATGTCCGGCCAGTTCTCTACTCTGGGTTTCACACAGAACTACTCTGCGTCCTTGTCTATGAGCACCCGCATCTACGGCTTGTTCCAGTTCAATCCCAAGGGGACCTTGCAGGCGATAAGGCATATGATAACCCCCTCTTTCAGCCTTTCATATCATCCCGAACTGGGCACAGCCGCCAATGGATGGCGTACGCTCACATATCTCGACAGCAAAGGCGAGGAGGTGACCAAGGAGTACAACATTTACGCCGGTCAGATGAACAGCCCTCCCGGCAAAGGCAAGAGCGGTTCTTTGAGCTTTTCGTTTGGAAACAACCTGGAAGCCAAGGTAAAAGACCTCAAGGATACTACAGGTGTGGGTACCAAGAAGATCAAACTGATAGACCAGTTGAGCATCGGCGGTTCGTATAACTTTATGGCCGATTCTATGCGCCTGTCTGTCATCTCCATATCTGGCAGCACCACCGTGTTCGGCAAGGTCGGCATCAACGGTAACCTGACTCTCGATCCGTATGACGTGAACGAGCGTGGCATCAGGTGCAACAAGTTCCTGATTGCTACCCGTCACCGCCTGGCCCGTATCACCAACGCCTCTGCGTCGCTCTCATACTCGCTGAACGGCAAAGGTAGTATAGACGGCAACGACGGAAGGCGCGACCCCTCCGGTATAAAGCCGAGTGCTGATGACTACTATCGCGTTTATTACCACCCTGTTACCGGCGAATATATCCCGGGAGGCTGGGTGTATTATATGAATCCCGATGTGCCGTGGAGCCTGAGTTTCAGTATGAACTTCGCATATACCGGCTCATACAGCTATACCAACAATCAGTTGCAGAAGGTGGACAAGTTTACCAGGACTGCTACCTTGAGCGGCCAGGTACGCATTACCAAAGCGTTGAACGTATCGCTGAACACGGGGTTTGACCTGGGCACTATGACGATGACCACATCCCAGCTGAGTGCCACATACGACCTTCACTGCTTTAATATGAGCGTCTCCTGGGTGCCTTCCGGCAAGTGGCAGAGCTGGGGTTTCCGCATAGCGGCCAACGCCTCCACCCTGAGCAGCCTGCTCAAGTACGACAAGTCCAGCAGCTTCTGGGATAAATAATTTGAATAACTGACAGATATGAAAAACATAATCGCTCCTTCTGTTCTTGCTGCCGACTTCGGCAACCTTGCACGCGATATCGAGATGTTGAATGAATCGGATTGTTCCTGGGTACATCTGGACGTGATGGACGGAGTGTTCGTCCCCAACATCTCATTCGGAATGCCGGTGGTCAAGCATATTGCGGCGCACAGCAGCAAGCCGCTGGATGCCCACCTTATGATAGTGAACCCAGATAATTACATCTCCAGCTTCGCAAACCTTGGCGTGACTTATCTTACAGTGCATCTGGAGGCCTGCACACATCTGGAGAGGACTATCTCTGCCATCCACGCCGCCGGTATGAAGGCGGGCGTGGCCATCAATCCGCACACCAATGTCTGTCTGCTTGAGGATGTTCTGGATGAACTCGACCTTGCCCTTGTGATGTCGGTTAATCCCGGTTTCGGCGGGCAGAAGTTCATACCCCGTTCGGTGGAGAAGGTGCGCAGGTTGAGGCAGATGATAAATGATTCAGGCAGCAAATGCCTGATAGAGATAGACGGCGGAATCAACGAGGAGAATGTGGCGATGCTTGCCCGGGCTGGCGTAGATGCTTTTGTGGCGGGCAGTTCTGTGTTCGGATCGCCAGATCCGCTCAAGACAATATCGTTTATGGCAAACGCCTAGTAGATAACTTCTTTAAAGGCGAAATAACTGTAATACCCGTCGGCCGTCCTTATCTCAAGGCGGCCGTCTTGTAATACGCCCGTGATAACTCCGTTGAATTTGTTGCCGCCGGCGGCGCCGGTGAACAGGTGAGGAGTGTCTTTCAGGTACAGGCGGCGCAGATAATCTGAGGCGGTTTTGTCCCCGATCGCGTCATATTCTGCAAAGATATCTATGAGTACAAGGTGTAATTCATCCTCTATAACATAATTGTTTTTTGTTATGAGTTTCAGCGAGGTGGGGTTTGGCACCCAATCCGGAAATTCAGTTTGGTTGAGGTTTATCCCGATGCCGGCCACCGAATCTGTCAAGCGGGTGCCGGAGACAGTGTTGGAGATGAGTATTCCACATATTTTGCAGTCTCCCACATAGATATCGTTGGGCCATTTGATTGAGGCTTCGATCCCTTTTGCGGACAGGTACCGGCAGATACCAAGTGACACCGCCTGGCAGACTGCAAACTGGTTGCGGGCTTCGATGCCGCGGTGTTTCAGATAAATGGAGAATGTAAGATTCTCCCCGTCAGCGCTGCACCATACGTTCCCCTTCTGGCCGCGTCCGGCGGTTTGGAAACGGGCTGCCCACACCTCTTTGTCTGTCAACTGTTTTTTTGCAATTTCCATCCCCGAAAATGTGGATTCGATTGTGTTATGCCATTTAATTTTCATAAATTCGCAGATTAATCGCCATCGGCGAAATTAGTGCATATTTTATGATTGACGAAACGCAGAAAAAAGAAATCGGGGTAATTGCCGCGGCTATGTTGGACAAGAAGGCCAGGGGCGTGGTTTCTATGGATCTTACAGGTATCGGTACAGCCATAACAGACAGCTTTGTGATTTGCAATGCCGACAGCACCACCCAGGTTGCTGCCATCTGTGACAATGTGGTGGAGCAGATGTGGCTGCAGTGCCGCCGCGACCCCATCAGGGCGCAGGGCCGGGAGAATGCTTTCTGGATAATCCTGGACTACGGTGATATCGTGGTGCACATTTTCCAGAGCGAGTACCGCGATTTCTACCGTCTGGAAGATCTCTGGGCGGATGCGGAAAAAACTAACTATGGAGAAGATGAGTAATAACGATAACAAAGAAAAGAATAACAACCGCCTGGACAATATGTTCGGGATGGGTAAAGGCGCGCCCGACGGCAAGGGCGGCAATCAGATGCGCCGTCCACGCTGGCCGGTATTTCTGATATACGCCCTGATAATCGGCGGACTTGTGATGCTGTGGAGTACCAGCGGAGGCACAAACCCCGTGAAAAAAGAGTGGTTTGAGGTGCGTGACGACATACTCCCCACCGGCAGTGTGCAGAAAGTGGTTTACATCCGCAATTCAAACAGGGGCGAGGTGTATATCAAGAGCAGCGGTACGGAGCGCTACAAAAACTATTTCCCCGAGGGATCACAGCCCAAGAAAGGCCCGTATTTCTACTTTCTGGTATCTGATACTTTCAACGCGGAGAGCGAGTTTGACGCCATCTTGCAGCAGATGCCGGAACTGGACCGCTTTGATGTGGTGATAGAAGAGCGCACCAGCGGCTGGGCCAACATACTGGACTGGATCTGGATTTTATTTATGATATTCTTCTTTGTGATGCTGTTCATTCTCCCTATGCGCAATATGGGCGGGGGTGGATTAGGCGGCGGCATCTTCAATGTGGGCAAGTCTCAGGCAAAGCTGTTTGAGAATGACAAGAAAGACCAGGACAAGGTCACTTTCAAGGATGTGGCCGGTCTGGAAGAGGCCAAGGTGGAGGTGATGGAGATTGTGGATTTTTTGAAGAACCCCAAGAAGTACACCACCCTTGGTGGGAAAATACCTAAAGGAGCCCTTCTGGTAGGGCCTCCCGGTACGGGCAAGACCTTGCTGGCAAAGGCTGTGGCGGGTGAGGCAAACGTGCCGTTCTTCTCCATTTCTGGTTCTGACTTTGTAGAGATGTTTGTGGGTGTGGGTGCGTCGCGCGTCCGCGACCTTTTTCGTCAGGCAAAGGAGAAAGCTCCGTGTATCGTTTTCATTGATGAGATTGATGCAGTGGGACGCTCCCGCAGCAAGAATATCGGATTCTCTTCTAACGACGAGCGGGAGAACACCCTCAACCAGCTCCTCACGGAGATGGACGGATTCGGCAGCAACTCGGGTGTGATTGTGCTGGCGGCGACCAACCGTGCCGACGTGCTGGACAGCGCCCTTATGCGTGCCGGCCGCTT
>CAMKTW010000144.1 GCA_946415795.1 uncultured Bacteroidales bacterium | reverse complement strand
TATATTTACTAAAAGCATCTCAAAAGAGCTTCAGTTGGACCTGGATAAGCATAACCTCCAATATACACCGATTGTCATAATTCCTTTCAACAAGGCTCATGACCGTTTCTTAATTGTGGATGATAGTATTTATCACATAGGTGCTTCCCTCAAAGATCTTGGTAAAAAGTGGTTCGCATTCTCCCTGATGCATGACATCAATAAACAAGATTTGCTCACAAAACTACGTTAGGCCTGTAAGCAAGTATCCAACCACAAGGAACAAGAATAGAATAAATATCGTATCTTCACGGAATAACAAACTGTAATATGAAGATACAACCTATTATAACCTTGATTGCAGCGGCGCTACTCAGTTTTGCAGCAAATGCACAGCCAACTCAGGTGGCGAGTGAAAATGACGAACAGTTGTTCCGTGAGTGGGTAAAAACTCTGGGCTCGGACGAGTTTGGCGGGCGAAAGCCGATGACGAAATATGAAGATATGACCATCAGTTATCTTGCCGCACAGATGGAGGCGATGGGGCTGGAACCCGCCTTTGACGGGAGCTGGTACCAGCCTTTTGAGATGATTGCTGTCACGACAAGACTCAGGGGCGGCAAGATCACTGTAAAGGGGCGCAAGAAGGCGGTGCTGCAATCTCCTGCAGACCTGATGGTGTGGACAGCTCGCGCGACGGACAAGGTTGAGCTGCCCAGGGCAGAATTCGTATTCTGCGGATTCGGAATCAACGCGCCGGAATACGGATGGAACGATTATGAGGGTATTGAAGTCAAAGACAAGATAGTCATAGCAATGGTGAACGATCCCGGCTTTTACAACCCGTCACTTTTCCGCGGACGCAATATGACTTATTACGGCCGTTGGCTCTACAAGTTTGAAGAGGCTCGCAGGCAGGGCGCAGCCGGCTGCCTTGTGTTGCACAATACAGAGGCGGCCAGCTATGGCTGGGAGGTGTGCGTTAACGGTCACGAAGAGGGGAATCTTGCCCTGTTCGACCCTTCGACGCGCAATATGGATGAACTTGCCATTAAAGGCTGGCTGCATGAAGATGGCGCAAGGAAACTTTTCACTGCCGCCGGGATGGATATGGAGGCGGCACTTGCAGCAGCCAGGTTGCCTGGATTCAAGAGCTTCCCTATCAAGGCGAAGGGTGACATAAGTATGAATGTCAGTTATAAGATTCAGCAGACCAGCAATGTCGGTGGCATTATCCGCGGCAGTGAGCGTCCTGACGAAGCAGTGGTGCTGAGTGCCCACTGGGACCATCTCGGTTTCGGCCCCGCCGATGAGACCGGCGACGACATCTATAACGGAGCCGGGGATAACGGCTCCGGTATGGCCGGCGTGCTGCTTGCGGCCAGGAAGTTCTGCAACCTCCCCTGCCCTCCGCGCCGCTCGGTGCTGTTCCTCTTCCCCTCATCTGAAGAGAGCGGCCTGTTCGGCTCCGAATACTACTGCGCGCATCCGCTTATACCTATGGAGAAGACATCTGCCTGCCTCAATTTTGAGAGCATCGGGCCGGCTGAGCTCACAGAAGAGGTAACTATTCTTGGAGGCGGTGCCAGTGATCTGGACAATTATTACGTTGCCGCAGCTGCCGCCCAGGGCCGCAACATATTTTTTAACGATGACAATTCAGACGGCTGGTTTTTCCGATCGGACCATTACAACTTTGTGAAGAAAGGCGTCCGTTCGGTTGTGATAGAGAACGGCCAGCATCCGGTGGAGGCGTCCCGCCCGAACAAATATCCGATGGCAAGCTGGTATCACAAGCCCTGCGACGAATATCGAGATGACTGGGACCTGGCCGGCACCCTCGCAAATGTTAATCTTATTTTTTCCGTGGCGGTTTCTCTCTCAAACACAACCATTCCGGAATAAAATCCGTCATATTGATTAAATTTGCGTCCAAATCATATATCTAATGAATCGCATCATTTTTCTGGTTACCCTGATTCTGGCTCTGAACTCCTGCACCGGAAAGCAGGTGAAGAGTGTCGAAATCCAAAGCGAGTCCGATCTTACCGGACTGAGGGTGGCCACAGTGTCAGGAAGCGTATACGATATTGAATTGTCTGCGCGGGATGACATCTCCCTTCTGCTTTACAACTCAGAAAGCGACCTGCTGCAGGCGCTGTTGAACGACAAAGTTGATGTCATAGTACACGATGAAGTCATATATAACGCGGCCGTCAGGAAAGAAAATGGCATCAAAATATGCCATATCGGAGAGCAGTCATTCCCAACTGCCTTCCTGCTTCGTAAAGATGAACAGGAATTTGCAAAGGAGATCAACGATATTCAGCGGCGAATGGTTGAGGAAGGCTCGATGCAGCGCTTGAAAGATTTCTGGCTTACCGACCGGTATGCGGAGGAGACCTCCTACACTCACATCCCAAACGAGACCTCAGGTAAACCAATCCGCGTGGCTGCCGGCAGCGACTCGGCACCCATAGCATTCCAGATAGACAAAGAGTGGTATGGCATAGAGATAGATATTCTCAGGGAGTTGGGAAAAGAATTGCACCGCCCGCTGGAAATAAAGCACTATGACGCCTCAAGCAGCATAATGGCCGTCCAAAGCGGACAGGCCGATATCCTTTGCGGATGCATCTTTGTTACGCCGGAGAGAGAGGAAAAATGTCTTTTCTCCGAGCCATATCACAGTTACCACCCTGCTTACTTTGTGCTGGACCGGGACGCTGAATCCGCCTCTGTCAACATAATTGCGAGAGCAAAAAATGGCATACGTAAGAACTTAATTGTTGAGGATCGCTGGAAATATATTACAAACGGCCTTTGGAAAACGCTTAAGATAAGCCTGCTGTCAATCCTGCTGGGCTCACTGCTTGGTGTTGGCATCTATGCAATGAGCCGTAGCCGTCGCAACTGGCTTCGCTCCTGCGCAAGCATATACAACGGTTTCCTGGCCGGCATCCCGGAACTGGTATTGCTGCTGATTATGTTCTATGTGGTGTTTGCAAAGAGCCATATCCCAACAGATTTAGTAGCTGTGATAACCTTCGCTCTCTTCTTTGCCTCATCGGTCAGCGGCATCTATGCCTCAAGCCTGGACGCTATCCCCCGCGGACAGACAGAAGCCGGACTGGCACTGGGCTTTACCCGCGCCCAGACTTTCTTCCATATAGTAATCCCACAGGCTATCCGGCGCGGGCTCCCGCTCTACAAGGGCCTCTGCGTGTCGCTCCTCAAAGGTACCTCTATAGTGGGCTACATAGCCATACACGACCTCACACGTGCAGGAGACATCATCCGCAGCCGCACATTCGATGCTGTCATCCCCTTGCTTGTGGTTACTCTGATTTATTTCCTTCTGGTATGGCTCATCCAGCTTCTGATCAATCTTGCAACCCCAAAGACTAAGGTGCTATGATAAAGGTCTCCCATCTCACTAAAAGCTATATCGATCCGGACGGAAGCATCTTCCGGGTTCTCAAGGATGTAAACTGCGAAATTGAGCAGGGAGAGGTGATAAGCATCATCGGACCTTCCGGAACGGGTAAAAGCACCTTTCTGCGGTCTATCAATCTGTTGGACCCCCCTACAAGCGGAAGCATCTATATCGACGGGGAAAACATCCTTGCTAAAGGATATCCGGTGCACAAGATGCGCCAGAAAGTGGGAATGGTGTTCCAGAACTTCAATCTGTTCGACCATATGACGGTGCTGGAGAACGTGATGTTCGCCCCCTGCAAGATAAAGAAGGAGCCGCTGGAGCAGGCCCGTAAGACGGCTCTCTCCCTACTGCGTAAAGTCGGCCTTGCAGAAAAAGCCGACGTGTATCCCTCTGCCCTTTCCGGAGGGCAGAAGCAGCGTGTGGCCATTGCCCGCTGCCTGGCTATGAAACCTAAGGTCATACTCTTTGACGAGCCCACATCTGCGTTGGATCCCACTATGGTCAGCGAAGTCCTTAGCGTCATCCGCAAGCTTGCAAAGGAGGGTATGACAATGATTATCGTCACCCACGAGATGAAGTTTGCACGTGATGTAAGCACCCGGATATTCTTTATGAATGAAGGGGTCATTTATGAAGACGGTCCCGCAAAACAGATATTCGAGAGCCCACGACACAGCGCCACCAAGGCATTTGTCCAGTGCATACGCAAGGAGGTATTCGAGATTGACAGCCTGGACTTCGATTTCCTTGATATGGGGACCCGCATCCAGCAGTTCTGCCTCAAGTACGGTATCCCTAAGACAGCTAAAACCATACAGCAACTGTGTCAGATGCTTATGCCGTATTTCCTTGCTGAAGACAAACCGCTCACCATAAGGATTACGCACAGCGAACTGTCCGGTGAAACCACGCTTGACTTTATGGTAGAGGGGCTGGACCACTCGCCTCTTCATGAGCCGGACATAACTCCTGACCTCCGGGAAGAACTGGAATCGCTTTGCAAAGGCGTAACAGAAGAGCCCACATCCCGCGGCTTCCGCCTGAAACTCTCCCTGTAGTATCTCTACCGAAAGATCTCATACTGATTAAAGTGTGAGAACGGAATGCGCCATAAGGTGCTAGTGATGTATTCAAGCAAATCAATACAGGGATAATAATGGATCACTCGCAAAACCTTGTGGATGTACCCACCTTAACTATCTCAGGTTGCAGAGAGCGGCATCCAGAGCGC
>CAMKTW010000143.1 GCA_946415795.1 uncultured Bacteroidales bacterium | reverse complement strand
GGCGGCAAGACCGCAATAGATTTTGCAGGGGTCAAGAACATAGTGGGTGCATTCCATTTCCCATCCAAGGTGCTCATCGATCCTCAGACTCTCTCCACACTTGACCCGCGTCAGCTCCACAACGGGCTGGCAGAGGCCATCAAGATGGGCGCCACTGGCGATGCTGAACTTTTTGAAATCATCGAGAAATCTGCCGGCCTGAGTCAAGACCTGCCCCAGATTATCCGCCGCTGCCTCAATTACAAAAAGAGCGTGGTGGATTCAGACCCGCGCGAGAGCGGGCTGCGCCGGGTGCTGAATTTTGGCCATACGGTCGGTCACGCGATAGAGGCCTGCGGCGCCGGGCAATATCTTCACGGAGAATCTGTCTCGCTGGGTATGCTTTACTTTGCCGGGGGAGACGCCCGTCGCCGGATAGCCGCGGTGCTGGAGAAATATGACCTCCCCGTTTCGCACAACATTCCGGCAGAGAAACTGCTGGACTTCATCAGTCACGACAAAAAGGCCTCCGGCGACAAGATCACCGTTGTCAGGGTCACTGAAATAGGCAGTTTTGCCTTTGAAACCATTTCCATCAAAGAGTTGCCACTATGAGAAACTCAATAGGAGAATACATAACCCTCACCCTGTTCGGCGAGAGCCACGGTGAGGCAATCGGGGCGGTACTGGACGGTATGCCCTGCGGCATTGAGGTCAGCGAAAGCTATATTGCTGAGGCCCTTTCCCGCCGGCGGCCCTGTGGCAGCGGCGAGACATCCCGTGTCGAGCCGGACAACTTCAAGATAACCAGCGGCGTGTTCAACGGCTACACTACCGGGGAACCGATTTCTATTTTTATAGAAAATTCCAATAAACGCAGCGGCGACTACGAGGCCAACCACCTCCTTGCCCGCCCTTCACACGCCGATTACGTCTCTCACATAGTCCACAAGGGCTATGAAGACTGGCGCGGCGGCGGTCACTTCTCCGGCCGCCTCACCGCACCTATAGTGGCGCTCGGCGCCATCTGCCTCAAGGCGCTGGAAAACGCCGGGGTGAATATCGGCACCCATATCCTGGAGTGCGGAGGGATAAGAGATACTGCTTTCAATAGTTTAGATACCGACACCTTAGACAGTCAGATAGAAGAAGTTAATGGAAAGCATTTCCCTGTAATAGCCCCTGTCGAAGAGCAGATGAACGCGGCGATAGATGACGTCCGCCGCAATCAGGACTCCATAGGCGGAATCATTCAGACTGCCGTTTCTCACCTCCCTGTAGGTGTCGGAGAACCCTGGTTCGGCAGCCTTGAGGGGCAGCTTGCAAACGCCATGCTCTCCATCGGCGGGGTCAAGGGGATAGAATTCGGACTCGGATTTGGTTTCGCCGCCGCCACCGGACGCACAGCCAATGACCACTTCTACAACGCAGAGGGCACTGTTAAGACACACACAAACAACAACGGCGGGATTAACGGAGGCTATTCCAACGGAATGCCGGTCGTGTTCAACTGCGCCGTCAAACCTACCCCGTCTATAGCCGCGGAGCAACGCACGGTGAATATGGACACCGGAAAAGACTCCACCATAAAGGTTACCGGCCGTCACGACCCGGCGATAATCCGCCGCATCTGCCCTGTGGCCACGGCAATGACCGCCATCGTCATCTGCGATGCACTCAAGGGGGCATTCTCTAACTCGATATTTGCAAAAAGATGAAGCTCCTTATACTGAACGGACCAAACCTGAATATGCTGGGGATCCGCGAACCCGATATTTACGGCAGGGAGACCTACGCCTCCCTCATACTGAAGATTAAGGATTATGCACTCTCGCGTGGATTCGAAGCCGAATATTTCCAGTCTAACCACGAAGGCGCCCTTGTGGACAGGATACAGCAGGCCTTCTTTGACGGCATTGACGGGATCGTATTCAACCCGGGGGCATATACCCACACCAGCATAGCTCTGCTCGACGCCCTCAAGGCGGTCAGGATACCTTGCGTAGAGGTACACATCAGCGACGTTTCCACCCGTGAAGAGTTCCGCAGCACAAGTTATATCCGCCAGGCGTGCATAGCAACAATAATAGGCCGTGGAACAAACGGTTACCTGGAGGCTATTGATTTACTGCTTAAGCAATGAGCATCTGCCACATAGCAAAGAGTATCGCGCGCGGCAGGGTTACCGCCCCGCCGTCAAAGAGTTATGCCCACCGGCTGCTGCTGGCGGCATTCCTGAGTGGCAAGCGCACAGTAATTGACAACATAGACCTTTCAAAAGATATCCTTGCAACAATCGGGTGCATACGGGCCCTTGGAGGTGAAGTAAACACTGAAGTAAACAAGGCTATTATATCTGGAAAAGAAGCTGATACCAATAGTGACCATCCGGGTGAAGTTCTGCCCTGCGCAGAGAGCGGCTCCACTTTGAGGTTTATGATTCCTGTCGCGCTGGCACTGCGGGGCTGCGCAGTTTTTACCGGCACCGCCAAACTGTTCTCACGGGGTATCGGAGAATATGAGAAGATCTTTGCATCTCAAGGCATCGACTATGAGATTGGAGAAGGATTCCTAAAGGTCAGAGGGGAGTTAAGGAGCGGAACATTTACTATAGACGGAGCTACCAGCAGTCAGTATATCACCGGATTACTATTTACATTACCGCTATTGAATGGCGACAGCAGGATAATCATAACCCTGCCGGTCCAGAGCAGGCCATACATAGAGATAACACTTGATGTACTGCGCAAGGCCGGGATAACCGCCGGATTCAGCGGGAATGAATTGACGATTCCCGGAGGGCAGCACTACAACCTGCCCGACTCCGTTGTCGAGGGTGACTGGTCCAACGCCGCATTCCTGGATTTCTTCAATCATATCGGCGGAGAAGTCACAGTTGACGGACTGAATCCCGACTCGCTGCAGGGCGATAAGATTTATCGACAACATTTCAACAGTTTAGAAGGTGGCTTCTGCACTATCGATATAGGTAACTGCATAGACTTGGGGCCGGTGTTGTTCACTATGGCAGCAATCAAACAAGGCGCAGAATTCATCAATACGGCCCGCCTGCGCATTAAGGAGAGCGACCGTATCGCAGATATAGTATCGGAACTGGAAAAGATTGGTGCGTCTGCAGTAATAAGCAGTAATTCAGTCACTATACATCCTGCACCACAAGTAATACTTAAAGAGCTTGAAGGCAAGGGAGTCACCTTTAGCAGCCATAACGACCACCGCCTGGCAATGAGCCTTACAGCCCTTGCAAGCATAATCGGGGGTAACATAGAGTCAAGCGAGGCCGTGGTCAAGAGCTTTCCCCGGTTCTATAACGTTATACAAGAACTTAATATCGGAGTTTGTAATGAACAATGAATAAGGAGAGTAAGATATTGATTGTAGGCCTTGGTATGATAGGCGCCTCCTATGCAGAGAAGCTGCACGACAGTGGTTATTTCGTCGGCGGTATATCGGCACGGGAAAGCACCGTTTCAAAAGCATTGGGAGAGAAGATAATTGACTGTGGCACAACCGATATAACAAAAGAGTTTGTTGGGCAGTTCGATATTGTGGTGTTCGCCGTCTATCCAAAACTGTTTATCGACTGGGTATCCCGGCATCAGGAGTGCTTCAAGAGCGGCGCCCTGATTACTGATGTTACAGGGGTAAAATGTTCCGTAGTCTATCAGATCCAGGAGATGCTCAGGGACGATGTAGAATTCATCGCGGCCCACCCTATGGCAGGCCGTGAGTGCTCAGGCATAGACAACCGGTGTACCAAGGTGTTTGAAGGTGCCAATTATATCGTTACTCCAACTAAAAAGAATACCCGGACCGCTATCGATACCGCCTGCGAACTGGGCCGGATCCTTGGTTTTGGACGTATATCGGTCATCTCTCCCGAGGAGCACGACGAGATGATTGCATTCCTCTCGCAACTCACCCACTGCATAGCTGTGAGCCTGATGTGCTGCAAGGACTCCGCCCATCTTGTGGATTTTACCGGCGACTCCTTCCGGGACCTGACCCGCATTGCAAATATCAATGAGAATATGTGGCCGGAGCTGTTCGCTATGAACAAGACTCAGCTGCTGGAACAGATGAGCCTGTTTGAGAAAGAGTTTAGCCGCCTCAAGGAAGCCATCGCAGCCGACGACACAGAGACTGTAAAACAAATGATGATAACTTCTACCGAAAGAAGAAAATTATTTAACAAATAGAGATGAATCTGGAAATAAAGAGAGCGTTACCATCTGCAGAGGAGATTAAAAAGATGTATCCTCTGCTTGAAGGGTTGGATAAGGTCAAGAAAGCAAACGACCAGGCAATAAGCGATATAATTTGCGGCAAAAGCAATAAGTTGCTGCTTATCACAGGCCCCTGCTCTGCAGATCGCGAGGATGCGGTGCTGGATTATGTCTATCGGCTGAGGGAACTTCAGGAGAAGGTTAAGGATACCATTACCATAGTGCCCCGCATTTACACCAACAAACCCCGCACCACCGGCGAGGGCTATAAGGGGATGCTTCACCAGCCGGACCCTCACCGCCACGCCGATATGCTGGGCGGTCTTATCGCCATCCGCAGGCTGCATATGCGCGTCCTCTCTGAAACAGGCTTCTCCGGCGCCGACGAGATGCTCTACCCGGAGAACCACACATACCTCTCGGATATGCTCTCTT
>CAMKTW010000142.1 GCA_946415795.1 uncultured Bacteroidales bacterium | reverse complement strand
ACACTCTTTCCCTCGCGACTGGGATCTTCACCAAGCAACCGCAGAACTCCAAAAACATTATTCGGAAATTCTGCGGTTGCTTGGTGAAGATCCCAGTCGCGAGGGGCTTTTGAAAACTCCGGAGCGGGTGGCCAGGGCAATGCAGTTCTTTACAAAAGGGTACGGCGAGAGCGGTGAGGAGATCCTTAAGCAGGCTATGTTCAAGGAGGAGTACAGGCAGATGGTACTGGTGAAGGACATTGAACTGTATTCTATGTGCGAACACCATATGCTCCCGTTCTACGGCAAGGCCCACGTTGCGTATATCCCGGACGGCTATATCACCGGCCTGAGCAAGATTGCCCGTGTGGTGGAGACCTATGCCCGCCGCCTTCAGGTGCAGGAGCGGCTGACGGTTCAGATCCGCGACTGTATCCAGCAGACCCTGAATCCCCTCGGGGTGGCGGTGGTGATTGAGGCGGCCCATATGTGTATGCAGATGCGTGGGGTCAGCAAGCAGCACTCTGTGACCACGACATCGGCCTTCACCGGAGTTTTCCTAAAGGATATGCGCACCAGATCAGAGTTCCTGCGTCTGATCGGATTGAATAATTAAACGACACGGATATGAAAATCATTATCTCTGGAGCGGGGGAGGTCGGCTGTCATCTGGCTAAACTGCTGGTTGATGACAACCACGATATAACTATGATTGACAAGAGCGCGGAGCGCCTGGCAAAGGCCAGCGAGATTGCCGATATCCTGACTGTGTGCGGGAACCCAACCTCCATAAGCGTTCTCCAGGCGGCCAAGGTGGACAAAACCGACCTGTTTGTGGCGGTGTTTCCCGACAAGGACCAGAATGTGAACATTGTGTCGGCCCTGCTTGCAAAAGAACTCGGCGCCAAGAAAGTCACCGCGCGTGTAAACACGTCGGAATATCTCTCATACGAGAATAAGTCGCTTTTCACCCAGCTTGGCATCGATATGCTCTTCTATCCGGAGAGGATGGCGGCATATGAGATTGCCGACATAGTGCGCGAATCGGGTATGACAGAATTTGTGCAGTTCGGGCACGGCAAACTCCAGCTGATAGAGATCAAACTGGATGAAGAATCTCCGCTGGTAGGGCGCGAGATATCTGATTTCGTCTATCCGATTGAGCAGTTGCCGTTCCGTATTGTCGCCATCTCCCGGGGGGAGGGGACACTGATTCCCAGGCGCGACTCAAAGATGCGTCTTGGGGACCTGGTGTATGTTATGGCGCTGCGCGATACTGTGAATGATGCGCTCAAAGAGGCGGGCAGACGTGAAAAGATAGTCAAAAGCGTTTTCATTGTCGGTGGAGGTCCGATGGGCGAGATGCTGGCTGCGAAGTTGGAGAAGTCCATCCCGTCAATAAAGATTATTGAAAAGGACCGCCGGCGTTGCGAGGAGCTGTCCCAGATTCTTGAGAAGACTATGGTGATAAACGGGGACTGGCGCAACACCGACTGGCTTTATGAAGAGGAGATTAATCGCTGTGACGTGTTTGTGGCTGCCACGGATGACTCCGAGACCAATATTATGACCTGTGCCGCAGCAAAGAAGATGGGTGTTCCCAAGACCGTTGCCGAGGTGGAGAACATTGAGTATATCAAGCTGGCCGAGGGGATGGGTGTGGATGCTGTAATAAACAAGAAGATACTCTCTGCAAGCCGTATTTTCCGCTTTACCCTCACAGACAAGATCCGTTCCATCAAATATCTCAGCGAAAGTGACGCGATGGCCCTTGAATACATCGTGCACCCCGGATGCCCGGCTACCAAGGCCAGGATAAAAGAGCTCCCCATACCCGCCGATGCAATTATCGGAGGCATCATCAGGGGTACGGAGTCGTTTATTGCCTATGGCGACACCCAGATTGCAGATTACGACCACGTGGTGGTTTTCACCCTTCCGTCTTCATTGAAGGCCCTCGACAAACTGTTTATGTAGTTTTTCAATAGCTCTGTCTCTTTTGGAGAAGTGCAATGAAAGAACTGTCTTGCCTGAGGGCAAGGCAGGACGGATCGTGTGAAACGGGTCGGACAACTAAAGGTCATATAACCCTTGTTCTACCCAGTTCATATATTCTGGCAGGGTTACGCCCAAATTTTTCTTAAGGTAATGGTTAAGTTGTTTAGGGTCGTTGAATCCGCACAGTTCGGCGACTTCTCTGCTTGGATGATTCCTGTATCCCGATGCGTTCTTTATGAAATGGATAATCCGGAACATAGACAGATACTCCTGGAAACCACACCCTTTGCTCCGCAGTGAACTCCATAGATATGTCCGGTTGGTACCGATAGCCTTTGCTACGTCGGTACAGCGGAGCCGTGGTTGCAGATAGAGTCTTTCTGAGATAATCTTCCCTGTGGCCTTTGACAGTATGGCAGCCTTGTCGGGCCTTTTCAAGGCCCACCTCCGACGTCTGAACAACAGTGACATTGCGCTATTACCGGTTGGTGGCCTTCTTGAAGTACTCCGCAGGCGTGCAGCCGGTAAAACGGAAGAACGAAGATGTGAAAGTACTCACAGAATTGAATCCCGATGCGGCCCGCAACTCATCCATTGTGAGGCCGTTGTCGCTGGAATACAGGTCAATGGCCTCTTTTACCCGGTATGAGTTGATTAACTGCCGGAAGTTCATCCCGAACCGATCGTTTATAAGTTTGGAGAGGGTGGATTTGTTTGTGCCCAGATTCACGGCCACCGCCTCTATGGAGAGCCTGCAGTTCAGATATGGCTTTTTCTCTACCATCAGTGCTTTGAAGCGCTCCATCAGTTCCCCCGCCTTTTTCTCGGCGATATTATACACTACGACCTCACCGTCTTCCAGGGTACGGCTTGTTCCCTTGGTGGCTTCTTCCGCGGGTACAGGGTACTGGAATGCAGGTTTTGTTTGAAGACGGCGGCGGCTTAACAATAAGCCCAAAAGACATACGCAAGCTGTCAATATAACAGCGGATGTCACCAGCAAGATAATCATAAAATTGCTCATAATTCTGACCGATTATAACTGCTAAATTGTTGATTAAAAATAAAATAACAATGCCCCGGAACCATCGTCCGGGGCATTATTGCTATTTTTAAAAATACCGTTTCCGTTTACGATTTCTTCATCGCCTCAAATCCCTTGCCGTACACCTCCGTAACGTTCCCTATGGAAACGAAGGCCTCGGGATCGACATCCTTTATCAATTTGAGAATGTTGCTGGTTTCTGTACGTTTTACTATGACGACCACCAGCTTTCCGCGGTTGTGGGAGTACCCGCCCTGACTTTCCAGCAGGGTCACGCCCCGATGAATCTCGTTGCAGATACGGTCGGTGAGCACATCGTAATGGTCGGTGAATATGAACAGCTGTACGGACTGCCGCTTGCCGTTAAGTATCAGGTCCAGGGTGTAGTTGGTGACACCAGTGAGGACATAACCATACAGCACCACAAGCAATTTGTCGCTGAATGGCGCAGAGTTCGGTATCAACAGTGCGGAGCCAATGATGATAAAATCCAGCACCAGCATCACCGTGCCGGGGGAAACACGATAGAATTTTGTGATTATCAGGGCTATGATGTCGGTGCCGCCCGTGCTGCCGCCCTGGGTGAAGGTGAGGGCGATGCCCAGCCCGACCATGGCGCCGGCAAAGATTACACACATCAGCTTGCCGTTTTCTGCGGTGAATTCCTGAACAAAGTCCTGCGGTATCAAGCCCGGCAGGAACCTCAGG
Organism: uncultured Bacteroidales bacterium; assembly: GCA_946415795.1. Lineage (GTDB taxonomy): Bacteria > Bacteroidota > Bacteroidia > Bacteroidales > UBA932 > Equibacterium. The sequence goes on along the minus strand of CAMKTW010000142.1, from coordinate 975 downwards.
AAAAGGGCGGTGACAATCAGTGCGTAAATGGTTTTTGTACCGAAGCCGGTACCCAGCACCTTCATTGCCACAATCACCAGTATGGCGTTAATGATGATATATGAGTAGGCAATGTTGAAACCCGTGCTGTACTGGATTACTGAGCCCAGACCCGTGATGCCGCCACCCACGAGATTGTTGGGAAGCAGGAAGGTCGCCCAGGCCAGGGTGTACAGCAGCAGTCCAAGGGTAATCAGCAGATACTCTTTGATGGTGACAAGCACCTTGCCCACTGTTGTTTTGGCGGCCATTTCTAGCAGACTACGTTTATTATCTTGCCCTGGACCACAACTACCTTGCGGATCGTGCCGGAGGGGAGATATTTGGGCGTGCGCTCGTCACCTCTTACGGCAGCCTCTACCTCGGCGGCGGGCATATCCTTTGGAAGTGAAAGCTTGAAGCGCAGTTTCCCGTTGAATGAAACGGGATATTCGAATGATGCCTCAACGGTGTATTCTTCGTGATATTCGGGGAAGTTGGCGAAACTGATGCTCTCCTTGTGGCCCATCAGACTCCAGAGCTCCTCCGCGATATGAGGTGCGAAGGGTGAAATCAGAATGGCCAGCGGTTCCAGAACCGCCCTCTTGTTGCACTTAAGGTCGGAGAGTTCTCCAACAGCAATCATAAACGCGCTCACAGAGGTGTTGTAAGAGAAATGTTCGATATCCCACTGCACCTTGCCGATCAGGCGGTGCAGGCTCTTGAGTTCGTCGGCGGTGGGCGCCTCATCGCTCACGTTGCATCCGTTATCCCCGCAGTACAGGCGCCAGAAGCGGCGAAGGAAGCGGTGGACGCCGTCAATGCCCTGGGTATCCCACGGCTTGCTCTGCTCGATAGGGCCGAGGAACATCTCGTACAGGCGGAGGGTGTCGGCGCCATAGCGTTCGCAGATAAGGTCGGGGTTGACCACGTTGAACATGGATTTGCTCATCTTCT
>CAMKTW010000141.1 GCA_946415795.1 uncultured Bacteroidales bacterium | reverse complement strand
ACCCTTGACCCCCTGCTTGCAAAGCAGGTGCTCTAGCCAACTGAGCTAATCCCCCGGTGCTGCAAAGGAATACAAAAAATACCGTTTTGCAAAATATTTATTCAACAATAATCGTATCGCCGTGGTCACCCACAATGCCCCTCAGCCAGCGCTCACGCTGGGCAGGGTGCTGTGGCGATGCGGGTATATTGCTACCCTCGGTGTTCATCTTGTAGCTGCCGTCCTTGTCGGTGACTTTTACGTTTCCGTCAAGATACTTGACAAGCATCTCCCTCTCGATCTCTTTCCATCGGGATATCAGGTGTGAAGCCAGTTTGCTTGAGGTCTCTGTCATAGCGTTGACAGCCTTGCGCCGGTTCCCTTTATCAAGTGCGGCTGCCGCTTTCCTGTCGGTCTTCTGTACCTCCTCAAAGCAGAGCTTTTCATATTCGGCAATCTCGCGTCGGAGTTCGGGGGCTACCCTGTCGTAGAACAGATATGCGAAATGGGTCACTTTGTTAAACTGCCAGAAGGCCGATGTGGGAGAATACTCGGTAAGGCTGCCATTGCCCTCGGCGAAGGGCATAGGCACGGAGTTGACGCTGGTATAAACCGGAGTCAGGGCGCTGGTTGCAGCGTCGTCCACGCCAAACCAAATAATCCCGCCAACCTCGTCGGGCAGCCAGCTGCGGGCCTGGCAAAGTATCCAATAGCCTGTCTGCTGGGTTGCAATGGCACGTTCGTGGACATACTTTTTGCCGTCCACCTCAAACTCCATCGGGCGCCAGCGGTAGGGGAGTCGGCTGCATCCAGCACCGACATCCTCTGTCATATCCATCGGAGTCCCTTCAAAATGATCCCGCATCACATCGGCAAGGGCGCTGAGGGACACCTTACCTGAGGGCTTCACCCAGAGCGGCATACGATGCCGGAGATTATGTCCCATCGCATAGTCCAGATAGTCATTTGCCGCGGCCGTATGCCTCCCATCTGCATCCTCCCACTCGAATTCACCGTCGCAAAGGATATTGAAAGCCGACCAGACGCGGCTGTCGCAGAAGCGGGCCCCGCCAAAATCTACCGGGTTGTATGCGTCGCAGAAACTGAACTCGCTGTCGTTGCCGCTGAACCACCCCTTCTCGCGTGCAAAGGAAATCACATCGGGGCTGTAGAGGCAGTTATCGGGGTCATCCAGGGGGAAGGTGCCTATACGTGACTGGTTGGCGTGGGCGCAGATATATCCGTCCGGGACGCGGCGGGCCACCCATACGGCGCCGGAGCCATCCCCTTTGGAGACAATCTCCATTATCCAGGCCTCGTCTTTATCTGCTATGGAGAACGACTCTCCCTCTGAGGGATAACCATATCTGCTGGTGAGGGTATCGATGGTAGCTATTGCTTCGCGGGCGGTTGCGGCGCGTTGCAGGGTGGTGAATATCAGAGATCCGTAGTCCATTATGCCAGGGCCGTTCCAGAGTTCTTCGCGGCCTCCGAAGGTGGTCTCGGTGATTATCAGCTGCCGGTCGTTCATATTGCCGATCTGCTGCCAGGTCTTTGCTACCTGCGGTATCTCGCCCATATAATTCCCTTCATCCCAGTTGTATATCTTGAGCATAGCCCCCTCTTTCCACTTCTTGGCGGGGTGGAAGTAAAGGCATCCGTAAAGCTGATGGCTGTCGGCGGCGTATGTAACCATAACAGAGCTGTCTGCGGAGGCCCCCTTTGTGACTATCACATTTGTGCAGGCGAGGGAGTGGAGGGTAGAGATGGCCAGCAGTATGGCTACGGCGTATATTTTCTTCATTTGCATAATAATTGTATCTTTGTATGAGGTGGATTTACAAAATTAGCAAAAAATGAATGTCTTCAGTAAATTCATATTAGTGTCTGCTCTGATTTTTTCTCTCTCGCAGACCGTGTGTCTGGCCCAGCAGGCCAACCCCCAGAAAGAGTTGTCTATCGAGGAGGTTGCCGCAAAGCAGGTAGAAGATATGGTGGAGCGCTATAATCTGGACGATTACCAGGCTTTCAAACTGGACACGCTGCTGCAGCATTTTGTCCCGATATATAGTGCCGAGATAAAACGGGTGAAGGATTCTGGCGCAGCGCAAAGTGCCTCATTTCAGAGTGTTACCGATAAATGGGCGGACTTTTTTGACAGTGAATACCAGAAAATATTCACTGAAGAGCAGTGGGCCCGCTATATGAAATCGCCCGCCGGACGGGAGAAGAAAAAGCGGGACAAGCGTATGGCTGCTATGAAAGGCGAACCGGTAAACGAATAGCTATCTGGCGATAATTACCGGCGGCGGGCAGGGTGCCATTTTCCGTTGCAGGGAGCGGGCGGCGTGACGTGCCTGCTGCGATACCACCTCTTCACTTTTGATATCGAACGCCGCGAACTCATCAAAGTCATATTCCCACCCGGCACCGAATGCAAGTTTGTGCAGCCTTATGTAGATAGCTTCACGGGAGGGGGCGTTATATCCGCCATAATCAAGGTTCATTATGCTCTGCCCGGTGGGGTGCCATACCCCCAGTTCGTATCCGAACCCGCCCGGAAATATTCCAATACTCTCTGCCCGGTACCTTTCGTCGGCAATGAACCGGCTCCAAAGAACACTTTCCGGATTGTCGGTAAAATCTACGTTCACATAGGCGTGGTGAGTCGCCTGAAGCCTTTTGTAGGTCTCTGTGACCGATTCCGGAATAGCACCGATGCCCTCATAGGAATATTCATCTGCCAGTTTGCCAAAGCCGTGTCCGCCGGCCTCGTGCTGTATCAGACCCACAAAGTCGTCGTGACTGGTTCCCAGTGCGGAGACAGCCACCGCCAGGCCGCATATTCCGTCTTCGCCGGCACCATCTTGCATGTCGATAAAGGTGAGGAAGCATCGCCCGGCGTGGGTCTCGCGGTTGGCCAGTACTATTATCACGGACTTGTTCAGGACGGCTTCGTCTTCCACTGCAAGCAGGGCATATTCCTGACATTTGTCAAGGTTTACACCCACGATATTCCCGCCCTGGAAACAAGTCCCCAGGGTGGTGGATTCGCCTGATGTGGAATCTGGATACCGGTCAGAGACGACGTTTACCATATACACGTCGAACATATCCCGGAAGGTGATGTAAGGTTCTTCTCCAAAGAAGGCTTCCACTGCGCTCCCCACTGCACTCTGGTAGGTGCCGTCTTCAATCATCGAGGCTGGGAAGGCATCGCCCATAAAAATCAGCGGGATGCCGTAACCGGTGGCGTGGGTCTGCAGCAGGGTAACTATTCCGTCCAGCGGATCGGGCGGTGGTACAGTGCCGGCCTGGGTTATGGTCAGGGTTGCTGCCAGGCCGGCGCCGGAGAGTATGATTGTCGCGGTCCGCTCTTCACTCTTCGGATTACCGGCAACGGTGACGGTAGCGTCGTCCCAGGTGATCCATTCATCTGACAAGGTGACTTCGTACTCTATGTTGGTGGTAATCTCTGTGGTGAAGACGCCCCCTTCTGCAGGGACCTGGAACTGATCAGGACTGGCAGTGAGTACGTTGAGCTGTGCCTGGTTGATGGTGATTTCTCCCAGGGTGTCGCCAACCTTTATCTTTATGACACAGCTTCTGGGGACAAGCTCTTCATTAGGGGTAATGGTGGCCACAGAGCTCATTGTGCCTGCCTCACCTGAAGACTTGTCAAGGGTACACCAGGAACCTCCGCCTACAACGGTTGCACTCCACGCCCCGGCTGCTTCCAGCGTAAAAGTAATGGTCGCCCCCTCACAGGAAATATCGTAGGAGGTGTCAATGAAAAGTATATCCGGTTTGGGCGGAGCCGGGGGTTCAGGAGGTTCGGGAGGATCGGGCCTGCACTGCGCCGCCATCGCCACGACAGCCGCCGCGATGAGCCAGCCCGGGTGCAACCTGCCGAAATATTTCATAATCACGAAGATATGAAATTATTGCATTTCGTAGGTGTCTTCTATCCCGACTGCATCTTCCAGGACCAGGCGTGTTACTTTGCCGTCTTTGATACGATAGGTAATGCTGAGTGCTTTATAGCCGCCGCGGGGCACCACTTTGTTCGATACGATGTCCACGGTGCGGAAGCCCAGCTTTTCGCTTACCGTAGATTTTGCATTGTTGTCCTTGGCGGCCTGTTCCCAGTTTCCGTTGAGGCAGTTGAGCAGGGTGGCGCGCTGCAGTTTTGTCATAGGGACTTTTTCTGCATCCATGGCGGCCTTCTTGCCCAGCAGGTTCATCTTGATCTGGGTGCCGTCGATGATGAAATAATCACCCTCGGGATCGGAGTAAATCATAGAGAGCTGGTCTTTACCGTCGTAGGTAAGCTGCCCTTTCATAATGGTGGTCTTGCCTGATATCTTCAGGCGGTGGGTCTGCTTGAAGCCGGTGTCGTAATTCTGCGCAAAGGATGCCAGAGAGAGCATCAGGCAGCAGACAACAAGAGTTATGCGTTTCATTTTTCCAAAGAATCCAAATAGGTTACCACGTCGCCCACGGTCTCGAACTTTGCAAGCGCCTCGTCGGGAATCCTTACGCCGTAGTCGTCCTCGAGCCGCATAAGCAACTGGAGGATATCCAGCGAATCGGCGTGAAGGTCACGCTTGATCTGGGCGTCCAGGGTTACTATATCGGGGGAGACTCGCAGTTGGCGCGATAGGATGGTTCTGACTTCGTCAAACATATCTAATCTTCGTAATGTTCGTATTTAAGTATTACTTCTTCTGTCTTGGCGGCAACGGCGCTCTGTTCCATACG
>CAMKTW010000140.1 GCA_946415795.1 uncultured Bacteroidales bacterium | reverse complement strand
TATTTGAACCTATGTACCAGACCAACCGTCAGCGCGGTCACAATGTCCGCTGCGTAAGAGAGTTTAATAAGTAAATATTCTGGGAATGCTTAACGTATAGTGGCCACCGGTTGCCCGGTGGCCACTATCCGTTTTCCCAAAGCAGACTTATGTCATTTCTTCCGTTTTTCCAACTTTTGCGAATACCTCCCGGATGGAGGGTGGGCGTGGCACCTACATACCTATCTATCAGGACTTTCCAGATTATCGCTTGCGCAAAAATACGCAAGCGATAGTGCATAAATGGCACATAATCAGGGATATTACTGCCACGGGGCTATGATAGCGGCAGAAGCACCCCTCTCTCGTCCTGCCAAAGCGCCAGGAGATACGCGGCGGTCACAACCGTCCCGTGCGGCAGTGCTCGTCAGCAGGACATTAGGAAGGAAAAAGGTTGCGCTCCCGCCAAAGCTTCGTGGAGACCCTGACAAAACGCAGGGGCGCTTTGGCTGGACCGCCGGCGACAGAGCAAGGTGCAGACAAATACCGTAGCTTGAATGCTTTCAGGGGCAGATTTTTGCCCGGAAAGCATTGCAAGCGAAGGTTGTCTGCGCTGAGCGGTCTGGCGCGACGCACATTTTCAGGCCTTGGCCCTGCCCGTGTTTTTTGTCCAAAAGACAGTCGCCATCGTAACGCTCGCGCGTCGGATTGCAGAACAGCCGGTGCGGAGCGGCGGAGTTACAGCATTTCCAAAAAAGCAGAACTGTTTCTAAAAAAACTTTTTCTGTTTCGCGCCTCTCAATACTTCAGATTTTGAGAATTTGTCGCACGCGATGGCGGGGCCTCGTGCTATCTTGCCAACCGATTGCTAACCCTTTTGGATATACGATATGTGGACTATTGGAAATTTGTTATTACCTTTGCGCAAAACAATAGATATGCGCACAGATTTAATTAAGATTGGCAACAGTTGTGGTATCAGGATCGCATCCTCTTTGCTCAAGGAACTAGGATGGAAACTTCGCGACCCCATACAAATAAGTATTGTGGATGGTACTCTCGTCCTCAAAGATATGGCAAATGAGCCCGATCCATTTGCAGCAATCTCAAAGGGCGGATGGTATGATGATCCGCGGGATTCCCATGAAATAGCAGATGAACTTTACAGGGGGAGAGTGAATAACAGGGAAGATGTAATATTATGAAATATCTGCTTGATTCAAACGCCGTCATAGCGATGTTCCGCGACTTGCATCATATGCGGGAGGCGATTTTAAAAGTCGGATTTGATAAGTGTTTCGTTAGTGAAGTCACGCTTGCTGAATTGTTTGTCGGTGCATATAAAACTAATTATGCTTCTCATATTCACGAAATCAGATTCATCAATGAGCACTTCGCTGTTTTGCCAATTTCCGGAGCAATAGAGAAATACGCAGAAATCAGAGCCGAATTAGAAAAAAGCGGCTGCCGGCTGGACAATTTTGACCTTCTGATAGCGGCGACCGCCATCACAGAAGGCATGACCCTTGTCACCCACAACACAAAGCACTTCGAAAGGATACCCAGATTAAACGTCAGAGACTGGGAGCGATAGCCATTTCCGCCGGCCAGGGTGGGTTGTGGGATAGCAAGGCCGGAGCGATGGGGTCTGGGGCGTAGCCCCAGTATAATAGGCATCTCAACAAAAACCCACGCATTTGCGTGGGCTTTGATGTTGAGATATCAGGACTCGAACCCGAACCGAGAGAGCCAGAATCTCTAGTGCTACCATTACACCATATCTCAGTTGAATTGGAGTGCAAATATAGGAGTATTCTCCTTTATTACAAAAAAATATTAAGAACACACAGATTGCTCGTGGCAGGAACATCCTTGATACACAGAGTTTTGTAAACACCCGCTTGTGTAAAAATGCGCAAGCGAGAATTCATAAAGGGCTGATAGACAGCGCAGTTTGTGCCACGCGCTAATCTCTAAAAGATTCCAGAAAGGGCCTCGAACACAGGGCTGTCGTGCAAAGCTGCGGGGGTTCCGGCGTCGCCGTCGCTGCTGATGGATGCTACCAGTGGAATCTGAGCCAGCAGCGGCAGGTTGTACTTTTCTGCAAGATTTTGAGCACCGCCCCTGCCAAAAATGTAATACTTGTGGTCCGGGTATTCTTCCGGGGTGAACCAGGACATATTCTCTATGATGCCGAAGATGTGTTTGTCCACCTTGGGATTCAGGAACATATCGATGCTCTTCTCCACGTCGGCCAGCGCCACGCTCTGAGGTGTCGTCACCACGAAAACCCCGTCCAGCGGCACGTCGTTGACCAGCGAAATCTGTATGTCGCCCGTTCCGGGAGGCAGGTCAATCAGCAGATAGTCAAGTTCGCCCCAGGCCACTTGCAAAATCATCTGTTTGAGCGCATTGCTGGCCATGGGGCCGCGCCAGATGAGCGCTTGTTCCGGGCGGGCAAAATAGCCAATCGACATCCACTTGACGCCGTATTTCTCCACCGGAATCAGGGTCTGCTTTTCGCCTTCGATTTCTGCCTCCGGCTGCACATCTTCCGTGCCGGTCATCTTGGGGATGGAGGGGCCGTAGATGTCGGCATCTGCAACTCCCACCTTATAGCCCTTGCGGGCGAGGGTGATGGCCAGGTTCACCGCCACCATAGACTTTCCTACGCCCCCTTTGCCGCTGGCAACCGCGATTACGCTGCCGACCTGCGAGAGATTCTCCAGATCGGGATTGACCGGAGCCGCCTTGGGCGCGGGTGTTGCGCGCACCAGCTCCAGGATAGATGTCTTATAACCAGGAAAAGCCGCCTCCAAGACCTCGCGGCAGGCAGCCTTGATGCTGCTCGAGAGCGGATCCTTGCGCTTGAAAACCAGGTTGAACTTTATCTCGGTTTGTGAGGCGTGCACGTTTTCCACCATCCCGAGTGAGACGATGTCGCGCCCCTCGGCCGGGTGCATTACCCCGGAGAGGGCTTCCATTATGCGGTCGGTCATATGCTGAAGGTCTTAATATTACTCCTTTGCCGGCGCCGTACTGGTCAGGAACAGCTCGTCCATCTGCACCTGGTCGATGCGGCTGGGAGCATCTATCATCACGTCGCGTCCCACGTTGTTCTTGGGGAATGCGATGAAGTCGCGGATGGTCTCCTGCCCGCCGAAGAGGGCGCAGACGCGGTCGAAGCCGAACGCCAGGCCTCCGTGAGGCGGTGCGCCGAACTTAAATGCGTTGATGATGAAGCCGAACTTGTATTCAGCGTCCTCCTTGCTGATGCCGAGTACCTCGAACATACGCTGCTGCACGTCGGCCTGATGGATACGGATGCTGCCGCCGCCAAGTTCGCAGCCGTTGAGCACAAAGTCGTAGGCATTGGCGCAGACGCGTTCCAGATCTTCTTTCTTGTTGCTGTAGAACCACTCCATATGCTCCGGCTTGGGGGCGGTGAAGGGGTGATGCATCGCATAGAAGCGGCCGTCCTCCTCGCTCCATTCCAGCAGCGGGAAATCCACCACCCAGAGCGGTGCGAAGTCGGTGGGCTTGCGAAGGCCAAGGCGGCCCGCCATCTCGATACGGAGAACGCCCAGCATTGTCTGAGTCTTGCGTTTTGCACCGCAAAGCACAAGCACCAGGTCGCCGGCAGCGGCGCCGGCCTTATCTGCGACAGCTTTGAGCTGTTCGGGCGTATAGAATTTATCTACTGAGCTCTTGATGCTTCCGTCGGGATTCAGCTTGATGTAAACCAGTCCTTTGGCACCCACCTGCGGGCGTTTTACCCACTCTGTGAGCTCGTCCAGCTGCTTGCGGGTGTATTCTGCCGCGCCGGGAACGGCAATCGCGCCGATATATTCACTGCCGTCGAACACGCTGAAACCGCAACCCTTTACCAGGTCAGAAATCTCGCTGATCTCCATACCGAAACGGATGTCGGGCTTGTCGCTTCCGAAGCGGTCCATTGCATCGTACCAGCTGATGCGGGGGATGGGGTTGGCGATTTCCACACCGATTACGTTCTTGAACAGCGTCCGCATCATCCCTTCGAACAGGTCAAGAACATCCTCCTGCTCCACAAAGCTCATCTCGCAGTCGATCTGGGTGAATTCCGGCTGCCGGTCGGCGCGCAGGTCCTCGTCGCGGAAGCAGCGTACAATCTGGAAGTAGCGGTCGTATCCGGCCACCATCAGCAGCTGCTTGAAGGTCTGGGGGCTCTGGGGCAGAGCGTAGAACTCGCCGGGATTCATACGGCTGGGCACCACAAAGTCGCGTGCTCCCTCCGGGGTGGACTTTATGAGATAGGGGGTTTCAATCTCCATAAATCCCTTTGCGTCAAGATAATTACGCACTTCATGCGCCATCTTGTGCCGCAGCATCAGGGCGTTCTTGAGGGGGTTGCGCCTCAAATCGAGGTAGCGGTATTTGGCACGGAGCTCTTCGCCGCCGTCGCTGTTGTCCTCAATTGTGAAGGGCGGGGTGGCGGAAAGGTTCAGTATATTGATGTCAGAGAGGATAATCTCGATGTCACCGGTATCTATTCTGGCGTTTTTGCTTTGGCGTTCTGCAACCTTGCCGACGGCCTGGATCACCGCCTCGCGGCCCAGTTTGCCGAGATTCTCCTTGACAGAATCGCTGGAGGCGTCGTCCACAACAAGCTGAGTGATGCCGTAGCGGTCGCGCAGGTCAATGAAGCTCATTCCTCCCATTTTGCGGATGCGCTGCACCCATCCGGCCAGGGTAACGACCTTGCCGGCATCTGCCAGACGCAATTCCCCACAAGTGTGTGTTCTATACATAG
>CAMKTW010000139.1 GCA_946415795.1 uncultured Bacteroidales bacterium | reverse complement strand
CCCCTGGCCAAAAATGAAGGTGGCCAGGATAATATTGATTATGTTGAATCCGATTCCGCAGAAGTGCATTGTGCCGAGAATCCAGATCCAGCCGACAGCCAGTGGCAGGAAGCTCATAATGCTCAGCTCAAGCGAGCCGAAGCTCAGCCATAGAAAGAGGAAAACTATCAGGCCGCAGATAAGGCCGATACGGTCAAAATCGCTGTTAAGTGAACTTATCAGCGAGTTGTTCAGGTCTGAATCGTTAAAGCAGAAACAATTATCCGGCAATGATCTCCTGATCTCTTCTTCTCTTTGAGAAACACGCTCTGCAGGTACGTCCAGGTATGCCACCATCTGCAGGCGGCCGTCAGAGGGGAGGAACATTGCCTGGCCGACGGTTTCGCAGAGGGGGGCGAACCAATCCACGTTATGTGTTTCCCATTCGCGGGAGATATCGTCCAGGAAGGGGCGCACCGCCCAATCTGTGAATCCCGCCGCGGCGGCTGCACCGGGCAGGGCAGAGGCGATGTCATCGTGCTCTTCCCAGAACTGCCGCCACATCGCAAGCCGCTTTGCCTGAGTCTCTTCAGAGGGGACAAAGGGGCTCAGGGAGCGGGCCTGGGGCACCGCTTGAGACAAACTTTCCATTGCGGCCAGCGTGGCGTCTGCATCGGTTGATTCAGCTACCAGATAGATGGTTTTCTGGTCACCGTTATCGCCGGACAGCGAAGACAGGGTTTCGAAACCGGCCTGCTGGGCGGCTGTCATATAGTTGATGTTGTGCAGGTCGGCGTCAAACCTGACCTTGCGCCCCGCTATGTAAAGAATCACAGTTATTGCCAGGAACAGGATAAAGAAGACCTTTCTGGCCGTTTTGGAGGGGTTGATGTAGTGGTCAAAATCAAACCGTATGGTATTTCGTGGCTTGCCGGCAGCCGGGATAAATACCGGCAGGAATATCAGTACGAAAAGTATGGTTCCGACCAGCATCATCGCGCCGATAAAGCCAAAATCGTGCAGCGCGTCGGCCTTGAGCAGCATCAGCGACAGAAAGGCGCCTACAGTGGTTATGTTACCCACCAGCAGCGGATTGACCTGTTCCGAGAGGGCCTTGCGCTTATCGGGCTGATACTTGAGATGGTCAATGTAATGGAGCGGATAGTTTACCGCTATGCCTATTATGGTGGAGCCTATTCCGAGCACGATTATGGAGATGGCCGGTTTGAAAAGGGCAATAAGTCCAAGGGCAAAGAGCGCCCCGGCGGCAATCGAGACAAGAATCCAGAATACGTCGGCGACCCGCTTGTAGCTGAACCACAATATTATGCTGATCAGTATCGCAGCCAGCAGGAGCGCCGTTATGCTGTCCTTCTTGATGCGGGATGCGTTCTCCACCGCCACCTCGGGGCCGCCGGTGGAGGTAATCTGCACAGATTCAAAATTTGCCGCAGCTTTAGCCTTGATGTCGTTCACAAAACTTACCAGTTCTGCATTCAGGCGGCTCTCGCTGCTGCCGTAAGGGGAGTCGAGGAAGATGACACCGGTGGCACCGTCGGAGGTGAATATGTTATCCTCTTCAATCAAACTGCCTCGCGCAGGGTTCAGTCCCTGCAACCGCTGCCATACGGGAGCGTAGAGGCCAAGCGGATCCTTGCGCAGGAAGCGCGCCTGCGGCCCGGGGTTTATCATAGCCTCCCTGTTTTCCTGCATCTTTTTGGCCAGGTAACCCTCAATCTTGAGCAGGGAATCCATCCGGGCATAGTCACTCTCCTGTAAAAAGTAAGGGAAATTATCTGATATAAAGTCGCTTACATCAAAGAATGAATCGTTGTTGGCGGGGTCCTGAAGTTGTGGATAGATTCCTTCTGAATCGTTCTCTTCCCACAACTGACGGAAAGCTTGCATCGCCTCCAGTTTCTCATCTTTAGTTCCGCCGTCAAAGAGTATCGCTATCCTGTTGTTGGCGCCCAGACGGTCATAAACCTCGGTGTATCGGCTGGTCTGCTCGCTGGAGGGGAGGAAAGATGATATATCCTCGTCATATTTGAGACGCAGGGCACTTATTACACAAAGGGCAAGCACTGCAGTAAGTGCGATTGCCGCCGCTATCCTGTGAGAAGAAAGATAGTCGTATAGCTTAAGTATTGCCTTCCTCATCGCGACCTCCTGCCTAAGAGCCAGTTGAAGAACATCCGGGGGTAGCCGTATATTACCGCCAGGATGCAGAGCAACGTGTTGAGCGCGAATATGCGCATAAAGTCCCGCACCGGATGGAAGTGTGTCACGCGGTTTTCCGGATAATCTACACGGATAGGTACTGATACTATTCTGAGCCCCTTCCAGGCAGAGAATACGAGAAGCAGCAGCTCCGCCTCATACCTGCTGGTCATCAGCCGTACGCCGCTGATCTCCCTGACAGGGTATATGCGGAAGCCCGACTGGGTATCCGGGATGCGGCCGAGGGTCTGGATTTCGAACCAGAAGTTTGCGAACCGGTTGGCGAATGTGTTTCCCCGCGGCATCCCGTCTGCGGTGAGGTTACGGCAACCCACCACCAGAGTGCGGGGCGCGCCGACTTCAAGCAGCGCCGGAATATCCTCCGGGAAATGCTGTCCGTCGGCATCGAGGGTAATCACATAATCATAACCGTTCTGCCTTGCAAAGCGGAACCCCTCCTTGAGGGCGTGCCCCTTGCCGCTGTTTTTGGCTATGGTGAGGATCTGCAGCCTTTGGGACTCCTGTTGACGCAATGCCTCCAGTATTGCATAGGTACCGTCTGTGGAGCCGTCGTTAACCACCAAAACCGGCAGGTCCTGCCCCAAAGCACGGGTCACAACAGCAGAGACTGTGCCCGCGTTGTTGTACGCGGGGATCACTATTATTGTATTCTGCCGTGCGGAGGACATTGGTTCTATTCAAGTTTGAGGGACATTGTGGTGCAGACATTGCCGTCCAGCAATACGCTGACTGCACCCGAGTCGCCAAACCGGAATGTGAGACAGGTATCTTCTGAAGGGATTACAGGCAAAAGAAACTTGATGTTCCTTGCGGAGGCAACATCGACACTGCGGACAGAAAGCTCAGACAACAACTCAGTCGCAATCTTGACTATCGCTACCCCCGGAGTAATCGGATAGCCGGGAAAATGTGCCGCATAGACGCAACTCGACGCCAGGAGTCTTACCTCCGCCTCCTCTCTTGTAATCTTAATTATATCGTAAAGTTCTCCCTTTAGCATAAATCATTCTTTAATAAAGAGTTCCAGCGGTAAATCGGCATCGGTCGTTATGTTTGAGAACTTTATGAAAGTCTCTTCCCCGTCATTCCCGAAGAGCCGTACGTCGTGTATCAGGAGCGTCTTTTTGTCGGCGTGAAGCACTATCCTGGCAAACATCCGCTTGAAGTCTTTACGCAGTGGAATCAGTACCAGCAGCAGTTCTCCGTCGGTTTCTTCCCAGCTGCAGGCAAAGTCCTTCTCTTTGGGGAGGGTAAGCCGCCTGGCAGATGGGATGTCTCCGTTAAAGATGGTTACTTTAGGGGCAGGGCGCAGAAGCTCCCAGCGGATTTTGTCGGGAGCCTTGAGATATACCACACCGTCTGCCTTGATATCCTCCAGCAGCATAGGAGAGTGGCGCTGCATCGTAAAGGTGGCCTTGAGCGCATCCGGAGTATTGGCATCGAGTAAGCGCTGCAACAGGTTGTCCTGTGCCGGGAGCATCAGCGACGGGAGCAGTACAAGCAGGAGTGTGAGCAATCGTTTCATTTCAGTATAAATGCACAGCCGGTCATTATCAGCAATACACCTATCCATTGCAAAGCTGATACCGGTTCTTTAAAGACCAGCAGCGCCGCAAACATTCCAAACAAGTAACTGATGCAAGTCAGGGGATATACTATGCTGAAAGGGTAGTGTTTGAGCATATAAAGCCATAGTACCGTGGCAATCCCGAACGAGATGCCGCAGAACAGGAACCACCAGTTGGTCAGTTGCGAACGGAAAAAACCCAAGGTCCAGCTGAAGGGTCCGGATTTGGCCAGGCCAAGTTTCAGCAGCACCTGTCCGCCGCAGAGAAACAGACTTTGAGACAGGGATAATAATATCAGTTTAAGCATATTCCTCAATGTTAAAGGGTGGACATATTTCGCGCAAGGCAGATTCCGGATTAGATGTAAGGACCATCGCCAGGGCGTGCTCATCAGATATGCCTCCGGCGGCTTCGTCGTACCAGCCTACCAGGGCGGTGTCGATGTCACCCAGTGAGATCTGCATCCAGGCGTCAAGCAGGGCGCTCTCCATAGAGTTGCCGCGGTGGGAATAAGTTGTGTTGTAACCGTGGCACTTGAGCCTGATACCTATCAGCGAACCGATGGTGTTGTGGGTGGACTGCATAAAGTGCACTGGACGCATAGTCGCCCCATCTTCTTCGCATACACCTTTGAGAAACTCTATCGAATTCTCGAGGCATCCATAGTCGGTCGCGGTAATGATTGCGTCGGGTTTTTCACATCCCGCCTGCTCCAGCGCCTTTACAGATGTCCACAGCGCCCGCTTGAGAAGCCTGCCCAGGCGCCTGGCTTCAATGGGGGTGAGGATACCCTTCAGGTCGGGCTCGTTCGCGCCAAGGGATACAACTGACCGTATATATACTTTTCTAGGCATGGGAGAGAATCAGGGATGAGTCGTTGCCGCCAAAACCGAATGAGTTGCAGAGCACGTGGCGCAGGGGTCTGTCGCCGCCTGCGGTGGGTGTAATGCAAGCCGGGTCGGCTGTTTCAAATGAGTATTGTGCCGGTATAAAGCCGTGCTGCAGTGCAAGTATGGAGAATAT
>CAMKTW010000138.1 GCA_946415795.1 uncultured Bacteroidales bacterium | reverse complement strand
GATGCGATTCTGTACCCCGTCGACACCAGCATACTTGTCACTCAATGTCTTAACCGTATTCTCTACGCATTTACTGTCAATATTACTCATTGCGGTTTCATCGTTATCTCTGCAACCGACAACAAGGCCTGCAATGGCCGTTGCCAAAAATAAGGTCATCAATCTTCTCATAAGGTGTATCAGTTTCACACAAATTTATAAAATAAATCTTCTTTTTGCTATCTTTGACGGACTTGGGCGAATTCGCACCAACCTGGATTCTTATGAAACGATTGATACTTATTGCAATGGCGACATTAGCCACCACTGCTGTCTGCGCACAGGGGCTGCAGTATCCCAAAGCTGCCAAAGACGGCACCGAAGATTATTATTTTGGAGAAAAGGTAGCTGACCCTTACCGCTGGCTGGAAGATGACCGGAGCGAGCAGACTGCCTCCTGGGTAAAGGCAGAAAACATAGTGACAGACGCTTACCTTAAGAAGATTCCCTTCCGGGCGAAGCTTCTCAAACGCCTCACAGAGGTGTCAAACTACGAAAAGATATCGGCACCTGCCAAACACAACGGGAAGTGGTATTTCTACAAGAACAACGGACTCCAGAACCAGAGCGTTCTCTATGTGATGGACTATCTTGGCGGCGAGCCGCGCGTGTTCCTTGACCCCAACAGTCTGAGCGACGACGGTACGGTGGCCTTGAAAGGGGTTTATTTCTCAAACAACGGCAAATGGGCCGCCTACAGCATCTCGCGCAGCGGCAGCGACTGGGAGGAGCTGTTTGTGATTGACCTCGCCACAGGCTTGCTTACCGGTGACCATATCGAATGGGCAAAGTTTACCGGAGCAGCCTGGAGGGGCGACGGCTTCTACTACAGCGCGTACGATGCCCCCGTCCAGGGCCACGAGTTCTCAAACGTGAACTCCGGGCACAAGATATATTATCACAAGATAGGCACACCCCAGAGCGAAGACCGGCTATTCTATCAGAACGCCGCCTATCCGATGCGTTTTTACATCTGCGGCGTAAACGAGGCAGAGACATTGATGTATCTGTTTGAAGAGGGTGCCGGCGCCGGCAACAACCTGTATGTGCGCGACCTTCGAAATCCGGACTCGCAGTTTATCCAGATGACGACGGATATGGATTTCCAGTACAACCCCGTTTACGATGACGGCGACAAGATCTGGATTTTCACCAACTATGGGGCGCCCAAGGGTCGTATTGTAACCGCCGACATCCGCCGGCCCGGCATAGACAACTGGCAGGAACTGGTTCCGGAGCAGGAGAATGTCCTTTCCTCCGCAGAGGTCATTAACCGGAAAATTATTCTTACGTACCAGAAGGATGCTTCCGACCACGCGTACCTCTGCAACCTGGAAGGAAAGGTGGAACAGGAGATACAACTGCCATCTGTCGGCAGCGTATCCTTCTTTGGAAACGAAAAGGAGCCGGAGTGCTTCTACTCTTTCACCTCGTTCACCGTTCCGGGAACCATATTCAGCTACGATATGGACAAAGGTCAGAGCACACTCTACGCCGCCCCCAAGGTGAAATTCAATCAGGACGACTACATTTCTGAACAAGTTTTCTTCCAAAGCAAGGACGGCACCCGGATCCCGATGTTCCTGACATACAAAAAAGGGCTCAAGAAGAACGGCAAAAACCCGGTTTACCTCTATGGGTACGGCGGATTCAACATATCCCTCAGGCCCGGTTTCTCCGCCTCCAGGATTCCATTTCTGGAGAATGGCGGCATCTATGCCCAGGTAACCCTCCGCGGCGGCAGCGAATATGGCGAAGAGTGGCATACAGCCGGCACAAAAATGAACAAACAGAATGTTTTCGACGACTTCATAGGGGCGGCCGAATGGCTTATCCGTGAAGGTTATACCTGCACGGAAAGGCTGGCTATAGCAGGTGGTTCCAACGGCGGCCTGCTGGTGGGCGCCTGTATGACCCAACGGCCCGACCTCTTTGGGGTGGCCATTCCCCAGGTGGGCGTTATGGATATGCTCCGCTATCACAAATTCACTATCGGATGGAACTGGGCGAGTGACTATGGTACCAGCGAGGACTCAAAGGAGATGTTTGATTACCTCCGCGGATATTCCCCCCTGCACAACCTCAAGCCCGGCACAGCCTATCCCGCCACTCTCGTAACCACCGCCGATCACGATGACCGGGTGGTACCGGCGCACTCTTTCAAGTTTGCCGCAACCCTGCAGGAGTGTCAGGGCGGTGACGCTCCGGTGCTGATACGCATCGATACCAAGGCTGGACACGGTGGAGGCAAACCCCTTGCCAAGGTTTTGGAGGAACAGGCTGACATATACAGCTTTATATTGTACAATATGGGTATAAAATTCAGATAATTCAGATATGGCAGGAAAACGAAACGGCAGATTAACCCCTGCCCAGGAAGAGTATCTGGGACTGCTGCGCTCTGCCCTCTGGGGCACGCCTGCGACCGTACCCCAGGACATAGACGGTGTACGGATAATATCAAAAATGCAGCGGACACGGCCTATGATTATATCGGCACTGCTTAGTGCAGGCTGGCAGTGTGACAACCCGCAGCCACTGGAACTTGTACGCAACACTATCGCCACCCACGTCCGGATGAACCGTTTACTTGCAAGTGTTGTCACCACATTGCGCAATGGCGGCGTGGAACCCGTACTGCTAAAGGGGCAGGGTCTGGCACAGAACTACCTTCAGCCGATGCTCAGGGAATGTGGCGACATAGATTTGTACGTAGGGAGGGAACAATACGAAAGGGCTTGCGAGATTATTAACGGGACCGCTACGGAGCAGGAAAAGTCAGAAGCCACCTCCACCAGGATGCACTACGGACTCCCTCACTACGAACCCCGTTTTGGCAAAGTGTTTATAGAGATCCATGCCATAAGTTCCGTATGTATCGACCAGAAAGCCAACACCATATACCAGGCCCTTGCAAATAAGGGGCTCAGCAGCGATCTGGTCCCGATGGTTTTTGATGGAGTCACGGTAAATACGCCATCCGACAGTTTCAACGCATTCTATATCTTCTTTCATATGCAGCGCCATTTCCTCAGGGGCGGCGTAGGATTACGTCAGATGTGCGACTGGATACGATTTCTTCACAACCACGCCGACACAATTGACCCTTCATTCTTTGAGAGCACGTTGGATGCATTGAAATTGCGTACTGTCTGGAATCTTTTTGCCTCAATTGCCGTTGAGTATCTGGGATTTCCTCCAGAAGAGATGCCTTTGTATCAACCCTGCTCAAAAAAAGAGGCCGAACGGGTGCTTGAATGTATCTTTGAGGAAGGGAATTTCGGAGAGGGCCGGACTCTGATGGGCAAAGTGCGCCCAGCAGGCCAATTAGCAGGCAAATGGCATGCCATCAAAAGGATTCTGGAACGCTTCTGGATGCTTCTTCGCCTGTACCCGGGCGATAAAAGAATTGTTTGGAGGAACATAAAGAGCATTTTAGGTGCCGGCGTAAAGAATTCCTTTAAAGGAATCAGCCGTAAGCAAGAAGCATAGAAAATTTTTATATTTGCATTTTAAGTATGGATAATCTGCGGACATATCGCGTTGCCGGTTTCTGTTTTACCACAGAAGGCATATCGCACGAAATGGCTAACCTGCAGCCTTTCAGGGTGCAGGAGGCTGACGGTGAATTCTTATTCTCTCTGGAGGTGGTTTCAAAACTGCCGCAAACCAAGGACACCCTGCTTTACAGGACTCCTGATGAACCGGGCTTCCCTACGATTACCATCTTTACGACCGGGTCGGGGGACTACATCATCGAGACACAGCCCCTCCCTGAGAAACCTGTAGCGGGAGAACTGCTGGTTGACGCTGCTTTCAGCCGTGCCTGTCTGGAGCTCAAACACACACAGGACCGTTTTGCTGTTGACAACGCCCTGATGTTCCTGTTCGCCTTCTCCTCCGCCTGCAAGAAGACTTTGGAGATGCACTCTTCGGTTGTGGTGAACGACGGAAAGGGTTATATGTTCCTGGGCAAGAGCGGCACTGGCAAGAGCACTCACACCCGCCTGTGGCTCAATCATATACCTGGCAGCGAACTGCTCAACGACGACAATCCGATTATCCGGATCGGAGATGACGGCATTGCACGGGTATATGGCAGCCCCTGGAGCGGCAAAACCCCTTGCTACAAGGCTGAAGAGGCCCCTATAGGGGCAATAGTCCAGTTGAGTCAGGCACCTCATAACAGCATCCGGAGACTGAATCCAGTCCAGGCATACGCAACGCTTATGGGTTCTGCATCTGCCTTCCGACCCATCAAGAAACTTGCCGACGGCTGGCACAGCACAATGGAGGCCCTGGCCTCCGGCACTCCGTTCTACCACCTGGAATGCCTGCCAGACGAGGCGGCCGCCCAACTCTCATTCAGCACGATCCATGGATAGGAAAGTTCTCCCCAACGATATCCTGCTGGCAGAGGTCGGAACCCTGCTGGGAGAAGGGCGCGACGTGAGCCTCACTCCGCTGGGGAGGAGTATGCTTCCATTTATCGTTGGTGGGAAAGACACCGTAACTTTGCGCAAGTTGGCAACCATACGAGTGGGCGACATTGTACTGGCACATCTGGCCGACACACGCTACGTGCTTCACCGTGTGATTTCAACAGATGGTGACACCATCACCCTGATGGGCGACGGCAATCTGGTCGGCACTGAACGATGCCATAAAAGCGACATACTAGGCACAGTCGTCTCCATAAACGGTAAAAAACCGGCTAAAGGGGTTATATGGGGCAAACTCAAACCCTTCAGAAGATACATTCTTGCGTTTTACAAACGCATCAGACGATTTTAAAG
>CAMKTW010000137.1 GCA_946415795.1 uncultured Bacteroidales bacterium | reverse complement strand
CGTCTTGTGATTGACCCGCCCAGTCAGGTTTACTCCATAAGAACGGACCCTCGTGCGGTCTATTCTGGCCTTGGAGATGATTTCAATCACTTTGGAGCACAACCCGAGCACAGACTCTTCTGTGTTCTGCAACCGATAGGGGACGTCATGCTCAAAATGGACGACGCGGCCCGGGAAGTCGGTTACGGCTACCGAGATGCTTTCGCCGCCCACGTCAACACCCGCGAAATAACCCGCCTCGGGATTGAGGCCGTAGATGCTCGGGCGCCGGCCGGAGGCGGACTCCTGCTTGCCCAGATCTGCCAGATAGCCCATTTCCACCAGTTCCGCAACTATGCGCGAGATTTTGGGGATACTTGTGTCCAGTTCTTTTGCAAGATCTGCCAGCGAGAACCCGGAGCCCTTAACACAAAGGTTCAGGACAGTTCTCTTTTCGGCGGCGTAACGGCCGTTGATATCGTCCAGGAAAGTTGTCATATCGTTATTCGTCACGCAAAGATAGTTATAATTGTGTAAAAAACATAAATATTATTTTTAACATATCGTTAAAAAGTCTTGATTATTTAATAATAGTTTGTAAATTTGTTACACTGAGTTTCGAATAGTTTAAAGCATGCTTGATAAAATGACAGGAAAAGATTTTGAACTGCTTGCGAACAAGTATAATAACGAGCTATATGACAGCGTTTTGCCATTCTGGCTGGAGAAGTCGCAAGATTTGGAGTACGGCGGATATTTCACTTGCCTGAACCGTGATGGCAGCGTATTTGACACAGATAAATTCGTATGGCTTCAGGGGCGCGAGGTGTGGATGTTTGCAATGCTGTACAATAAGGTGGAAAAGAATCCTGCATGGCTGGAATGCGCCCGGCAGGGAGCAGAGTTCCTTGAGAAATACGGTCATGACGGCAACTACGACTTCTATTTTTCACTCACCAGGGAAGGCAGGCCCATAATCCAGCCCTATAATATATTCTCCAACACTTTTGCGTGCATGGCATTCGCACAGCTGGCGGTGGCCACCGGCAGCGACCATTATGCGGAGATTGCCCGCAAGACTTTCTGCAGGATACTCGAGAGGCGCTCCAATCCCAAGGGGAAATGGCTCAAGGCTGTCCCCGGTACCCGCCCGATGAAAGATTTCGCACTGCCGATGATTATATGCAACATGGCGCTGGAGGTGGAGCCTATCATAGAGGACAAGCAGCTTCTGGATTCCACGATAGAGAAGGCTCTGCACGAGGTGTTCGACGTGTTCTACCAGCCTGACCTCGGGGTCATGGTAGAGAATCTCGCCCCTGACGGCTCCCTTATAGATTGCTTCGAGGGACGCAGGGTTAACCCCGGGCACGACCTGGAGGCGCTCTGGTTTATGATGAACCTCGGACTTCGTCTCGACCGCCGGGACATTATAGACAAGAGCATGGAAATCGCCCTCAGGGTGATAGACTACGGCTGGGACAAGCAATTTGGCGGCATATTCTATTTCATGGACCGGAAGGGATATCCCACTCAGGAGCTGGAGTGGGACCAGAAACTCTGGTGGGTGCATTTGGAGAGTGCCATAGCCATGATTAAAGGGTATCAGCTCACAGGCAATGAAAAGGCCCTTGACTGGTTTCTTAAGCTTGACGATTATCTCTGGACCCGCTTCAAGGATCCCGAATATCCGGAGTGGTTCGGATATCTCAACCGCCGCGGGGAGGTGCTGCTCCCGCTCAAGGGTGGCAAGTGGAAGGGTTGCTTCCACGTTCCGCGCGGCCTGTATCAGATAGGCAATATATTGACGCAGTTAGCAAACATATCAAAATAGTATAATACTGATGAAGAAATTATTCCGACTCTTGACGCTTGTTGTGGCGATGTCTCTGCTTGCCACGGCATCCGTTTTTGCCCAGACGAGACTCGCGGGCAAAGTTACCGATTCGGATGGCCAGCCGCTCGCCGGAGTCACGGTGATGGTAAAGGGTACTTCCAACGGCACCGTGACAGGCGCCGACGGTTCATACTCGCTCAGAGTTCTTCTGTCTTGGACTTGCCACCGAAGAGCGTACATACAGCGGTCAAAGTTCGCTGAATGTAAAGATGAAAGAGGACTCGCTCTTTCTTGAGGAGACGGTGGTGGTCGGTTACGGTACTGTCAGGAAAGAGACTATGACGGCCGCCGTATCCGCCATCAAGGGAGAAGAATTGCTCAAGGCCCCGGCCACCAATGTATCGCAGGTGCTGGCGGGTAAACTGCCGGGTATATCCTCTGTACAGGAATCCGGAGAGCCGGGTCTGGACCAGGCTGCGCTCCGTATCCGCGGTTCTGTCTATGGCGCCGCTTATGTTGTGGACGGATTCCCCGTGGACAATATCAACGACATCGACCCGGCCGACATCGAGAGCGTCTCGGTTCTTAAGGACGGTGCCTCCGCCGCCGTATATGGCCTTAAGGCGGCCGGCGGTGTTATCATCATCACCACCCGCCGCGGCGCAAAGGGCACCCCTACCATCACCTACAACGGCTCGACGGGTGTTTCAATGAACGCCAACTTCCCCAAGTTCATGAACGGCCCTCAGTTCGCCTATTATTATAATCTGGCACAGGAGATGGATCAGTTGGCCAGCGGAGCCATAGCTTCCGAGGCTGAATATGAGCCCTATTTCACACTGGCCAACGTGGAGGCGATGCTCAACGGCGATCCTACTGACGGCTGGGACAACGTGGATTATATCAAGAAAGTTTTCGGAACGGGCCGCACCTCAAAGCACAATATCACGGTTCAGGGCGGAAGCGACAACACCAAATATTTCGTGTCTGCCGGCTACCTTGGCCAGAAAGGTAATGTAGATGGGTATAATTTCTACAGATACAATGTCCGCACCAATATAGAGACCCGCCTTGCCAAGAATCTGCTCTTCAATGCAGGTCTTAGCGGAGTTGTGTCCCGTCGCGAAACACCCCGTTTCCTCTCGGGCGGTTCCGACGGCTCCGAGTCGGGAGCGACCTACGAGGTAGGCTGGTTCTCCGTGGCGCATCAGGTAATCGGAATCCACCCATATCTCCCCGAAATGTACGACGGATACTACACCGGTTCCATCGCCACCAACCAGGCTTATCCCTACAGCCCGCTGGCGGCGCTCTATCAGTCGGGTTCCAAAAAGACGAACGGCTTTATCGGCACCCTGAACGCCGGTCTCACCTGGGATATCCCCTGGGTCAAGGGTCTGCAGGCAAAGGTGAGCGGATCCTATGACTGGCGTAATACCTACAACAAGAATCTTGACACCCCCTATTATGTAATCGTCCGCCGCAAGCAGGCAGACGGCACATGGGGCTGGACAACTCCTATGGTGGATGTCAACGGCACTGCCAACGGCATCAAGCTGGGCGAAGGCGCCTCCTATTCGCAGTCCATCACCGGTCAAGCCAGTATCTCCTACATAAATTCATTTGACAAGCACAATGTAGAGGCTCTGGCGCTGGCTGAGGTACGTGACTACCAGTACAACAACATGAGCGCCTATGTCCGCAACCTGCCTTTCGCCCTGCTGCCGGAACTCAACAACGGTACTCCCACTGCCGATCCGGTGGCCGGTTCCAGCGATGCTTCCCGCAGCGTCGGCTTCGTGGGTCGTCTCCGCTATAACTACGACGAGAAGTATCTGGCAGAGTTCACCGGCCGCTACGACGGATCATACAAGTTTGCCGGGATGCTGAATACCCGCTGGGGTTTCTTCCCCTCCGCTTCAGTGGGCTGGAATATGTCAAAAGAGGACTTTATGAGTGGGTTCTCCGCCCTTGACAACCTCAAACTGCGTGCTTCCGTGGGCCTGCTGGGCAACGACGGGGTGAGCCCCTACATGTTCCTGAGTAAATATGCAGACGGTGGCAAGGTGGTTTACACCGGAGGTGCCGGAACTCCGGCATACTACACCTCTGGAATTCCCAACAAGGACCTCACCTGGGAGAAAACCCTTTCCTACAATGCCGGATTTGACTTTTCGCTGTGGAACGGGCTTCTGGGCGGCGAGATTGACGCCTTTTACAACTACACCTACGATATCCTCTCTTATAATGGAGGCGGCCATCCCGATTCGATGGGCGGTTATTTCCCCACCTACGTCAACGGCAATGCAATCGACGCCAAGGGTATCGATGTGCTCATAACCCACCGCAACCACTTTGACTTGGGCGGCCGGCCCTTCTTCTACGAGTTGGCCGGGACAATGACATACTCCAAGACACGCTGGCTCAAGTATAACGACAACCCCAACATAGCCGAGTGGCAGAAGGTGACCGGCACCACCTATGGCGCCATAGACGGCTGGCTGGCAGAGGGTCTTTACCGCTCAGAGGAGGAGATAGACAACTCGGCCTGGTACGGCAACTCCCGCCCCAACATCGGTGATATCAAATACACCGACCTCAATGGCGACGGCGTGATAGACTGGACCGGAGACCGAGGCATCTTTGGCAAGAGCAACCGCCCCGAACTGACCTTCGGTCTGAACGTAAACGCAACTTGGAACGGATTCGACATGAATTTGCAGTTTACCGGCGGCGCCCTGTTCCAGGTTTCTATGCTTGGTAACTATTATAATGGCAACGACGACAACACCGTATGGACCCGCACCTTCAAGGAAGGAGGCAATTCCCCTCTCTTCCTGGTAGAGAACGCCTACAGTCTGGACAATCCGGACGGAATCTTCCCGCGCCTCACTCTCGGCAACACCGGCCACGGCGGGCACAACGGCCTTAACTCCAGCTTCTGGTGGAAAGACGGCAAATACGTCCGCCTGAAGACCGCCAGACTCGGATATACGCTTCCCCAGTCGTTCACCCGCAAA